>NZ_JBSGTR010000022.1:0-72720 GCF_053607505.1 Rhodococcus sp. NPDC055112 | reverse complement strand
GTTGACGAGTGCATGGACTCGTCAACCGCGCACGGGCGGCGCAGCCGCCTACGCTGTGCTCATGCCCGACGACACTGACCACTTCCGTCTCCATGTGGTGTCGGAGGCGTTGCGGCTGTTCTCCGAGAAGGGTTACGAGGCGACCAGCGTCGACGAGATAGCCGAGGCCGCTGGCATCTCGCGTCGCACCTTCTTCAGGCAGTTCCGCTCCAAGGAAGACGTGGTGTTCGCCGACCACGAGATCCTGCTGGCCCAGGCGCAGGAGCATCTCGCCGCCGCCCATGACGACCCGTGGGACGCGGTCTGCGAGGCCGCGATGATCGTTTTCGAGCGGTTCTCGCAGTGGAACGACATGGCCACCCGGCGCTACGCGGTGGTGCACGAGGTTCCCGCGCTGCGGGACCGGGAGATCGTCACCGGATTCCGGTACGAGCGATTGTTCGTCGACTACCTGCGCCGCGCGCTGCCCGGCGAGCCGGACCTGTCGATGGTGCAGTTCTCCGCCTCGGTGACCGCCACGCACAACTACCTGCTGCGCCGGATGGTGCGCGACGGCGCCCGGACCACCTCCGAGGACCTGCGTGCGGCTCTGGCCGACATCCGGCGCGGCGTCGGCCGACGCGATGCCTCGGCGGATGACGGGGACGGCGAGATGGTGGTGGCGGTGTTCCCGCGCGGCACCGCACCGCGCCGGGTGGCGGAGCTGCTGCGCCGCAGGCTCGAGGAGGGCGAGTAGGGGTGGCACTCGGTGCCGCAGTGTGGCACGTCTAACTCGGTTGCCCGCCGGTTGTGTGCGGTATGATGGCCGTTGAATGGCACTGAGTGCCGTGCCCCGAGACTTCCACGAGGAGCGACCAGATGGCTGGCAACCCCGACTTCGACCTGTTCAAGCTCGCCGACGAGCACGATGAGCTGCGGGCAGCGATCCGCGCGCTGTCGGAGAAGGAGATCGCGCCCTACGCGAAGGATGTCGACGAGAACTCCCGGTTCCCCGAGGAGGCGCTCAAGGCGCTCGTCAACTCCGGCTTCAACGCGATCCACGTCCCCGAGGCCTATGACGGCCAGGGCGCCGATTCCGTGGCCACCTGCATCGTGATCGAGGAGGTGGCCCGCGTCTGCGGCTCGTCCTCGCTGATCCCCGCCGTCAACAAGCTCGGCACCATGGGCCTGATCCTCAACGGCTCGGAGGAGCTCAAGCAGCAGGTCCTTCCGTCGCTCGCCTCGGGCGAGGCGATGGCCTCGTACGCGCTCTCCGAGCGCGAGGCGGGCTCCGACGCCGCCAGCATGCGCACCCGCGCGAAGGCGGACGGTGACGACTGGATCCTCAACGGCTCCAAGTGCTGGATCACCAACGGCGGCAAGTCCACCTGGTACACCGTCATGGCCGTCACCGACCCCGACAAGGGCGCCAACGGCATCTCGTCCTTCATGGTGCACAAGGACGACGAGGGCTTCGTCGTCGGCCCGAAGGAGAAGAAGCTCGGCATCAAGGGCTCGCCCACCGCCGAGCTGTACTTCGAGAACTGCCGCATTCCCGGCGACCGCATCATCGGTGCGCCCGGTACCGGCTTCAAGACCGCTCTGCAGACCCTGGACCACACCCGCCCGACCATCGGTGCCCAGGCCGTCGGCCTGGCGCAGGGTGCGCTCGACGCGGCCCTCGCGTACACCAAGGACCGTAAGCAGTTCGGCAAGTCGATCTCCGACTTCCAGGCCGTGCAGTTCATGCTCGCCGACATGGCGATGAAGGTCGAGGCCGCTCGTCTGATGGTCTACACCTCGGCTGCCCGCGCCGAGCGTGGCGAGAAGAACCTCGGCTTCATCTCGGCCGCCGCCAAGTGCTTCGCCTCGGACGTCGCGATGGAGGTCACCACGGACGCCGTGCAGCTGTTCGGTGGCGCCGGCTACACCACCGACTTCCCGGTCGAGCGGATGATGCGCGACGCCAAGATCACCCAGATCTACGAGGGCACCAACCAGATTCAGCGAGTCGTGATGTCGCGCGCGCTGCTCAAGTGAGCTGACGCGTGAGTGTCCTGTGGCCGGTGAGCGAGCTCACCGGCCACAGGTGTTTACCCTGGGGTCCATGCCCCGATTCCCACTGAGCGAGCGCTGGTACCGCTGGAGCGCCGATCACGTCGTCGGGATCGATCGCGGCATCGCCGCGGTCATCACCCTCCTGTGCACACCGATCACGTTGGCATCCGACGCGGGGATCGCCGCTGTGATCGTCTCGCTGGGGATGACGGTGCCGCTGGCGTGGCGTCGGACGCGGGTCGTGGCGTCGGGTTTCGCCGTCGCGGCATTCGCCGTGCTCCATCTGATCCTGATACCCGATCAGATGCTGCTGTCGGTGATCGCGGTGCCGATCGCGCTGTACGCGCTCGCCGCGTACGCGCCGCGGTGGGCCAGTGGGTGGGGTCTGACCGTGGCGGTGCTCGGCGCGGTTGCCGGCGGCCTGCGTTACTTCCGGGGCGAGTACAACAACTGGCAGAGCACGACCTTCGTCACGGTCTCGCTGATCGTGTTCGTCATCGCGGTGTGGGCGTTCGGCGACCTGCGCAGGGTGCGTAACCAGGAACTCGAGGGACTCACCGAGCGGGCGCGGCTGCTCGAACTCGAACGCGCTCAGGAGGCGGAGATCGCCGCCATCAACGAGCGCACCCGGATCGCGCGGGAGATGCACGACATCGTGGCGCACTCGCTGACCGTCGTGATCGCCCAGGCCGACGGTGGTCGGTACAGCGCGGCCGCCGATCCCGCCGCGGCGGTCACGGCGCTGGAGACCATCTCCCAGACCGGGCGGCAGGCGCTGACGGACATGCGCGCGCTGCTGTCCGTGCTGCGCCAGGACCGGCCGCGTGAGTACTCCTCGACGCCAGGGGTTTCGGATATCGATACGCTGATCGAGGAGGTCCGCAAGGGCGGCCTCGGAGTGCAGCTCACCACCGACGGGGAGCGACGCGTGCTGTCCACGGGCGCCGAGCTGACGGCGTACCGGATCGTGCAGGAATCGCTGACCAACGTGCTCAAGCACGCGGGGCCCGCGGCGAGCGTCGAGGTCACCGAGCGCTGGACCGACCAGGCGCTGGAGTTGACGGTCGTTGACGACGGCAGGGGAGCGTCCGGCGCCCTGGTGGCGCCCTCCGCGGGCGGGCAGGGTGTGCTCGGGATGCGTGAACGGGCCGAGCTGTACGGCGGGAGCTTCGAGGCCGGACCCGCACCCGGCGGCGGCTATCGGGTGCACACCGAGCTGCCATATTCGAGAGGTGAATGACATGTCCGATACCGCAACGGGTCCGATCCGGATCGCGATCGTCGACGATCAGCAGCTCGTCCGCGCCGGTTTCCGGATGGTGATCGATTCCCAGCCTGACATGAGCGTCGAGGTCGAGGCCTCGGACGGCGAGCAGGCGCTGCGCGAGCTCGCCCGGGTTCCGGTCGATGTGGTCCTGATGGACGTGCAGATGCCGAACCTGGACGGCATCGAGGCCACCCGTCGCCTGACCGCGCTCGAGCACTCGCCGAAGGTGGTGGTGCTCACCACCTTCGACAACGACGAGTACGTGGTCGCCGCGATCTCCGCCGGTGCCAGCGGCTTCCTGCTCAAGGACGCGCAGCCGGAGGACCTGCTCGCCGCGCTGCGGACCGTGTACCGAGGGGACGCGGTGATCGCCGCGCGGTCGACCCGTCGGCTGCTCCAGCATGTGGGTCCGATGCTGGCAGGCGCGTCCACGGTCGAGCGTCCGCAACTGCCCGACGACCTGACGCCCCGTGAGGTGGAGGTGCTCGAGGCGATGGCGCACGGATTGTCGAACACCGAGATCGCGGCGAAGTTCTTCGTCTCCGAGGCGACCGTGAAGACGCACGTAGGGCGCGTGCTGGCGAAGACGGGGTCGCGGGACCGCGTGCAGGCAGTGGTGTTCGCGTACCAGACCGGACTCGTGCAGCCGGAGGATCTGCTCGGCGGGTAGTACCGGCGCCAGGTCACATTCCGTGTGCGCGATGCGCGAATCCTGACGAAACATGCACAGAGTGTGGGCTCAGTCCGGGATGCCCACACCAACACCCCGGAATTCATCCACAAGCCGCGGCGTCTGCCCAGGGCGACGCCGATGACCACCAGGGCGCGGGCGTGAGGGTCGTGTCATGAACCCCTTCGGAGTACGCACCCGAGACGAGCTGCTCGAGGCAGGCGTCAGCAGCAGCACCATCCACGATCGGTGCCGCCGCGGTCGGTACACGCGCCTGGCTCCTGGCATCTATTGCATCTGTGATCCGACCCCGCACGCCCTGTGCTCGGCGGCCGTCCTGTGGCAACCGACCGCGGTGCTGAGTCACCGCACGGCCGCCTGGGTCTGGAACATGCTGCCCGCTCCCACCGTCATCGAGGCCACTGTGCCCGCCCATGTCAGCGTGCGACCGCTGAGCTGGCTTCGGCTCTACAGACGAGCAGTGGCGAAGGAGAACGTCACTTCGGCGTGGGCGATGCCGGTCGTGGATCCCGAACGCGCCATGCTGGATTCGGTGACGGTGCTGTCGCGGCGAGAGGCGGACGCCCTGGTCGATACGCACATCCGAACCACTGTGAATGCCAGAAAGCTGCAACAGATGTGTGTCGACGATGCCGGACGGAAGGGGGTCAGGGAGCAGCGCAGGCAACTGTATGCTGCCGCCGGCTGGGCGGCCTCCGAACCGGAGCGAATGTTCGGCCGGGCGCTGGCCGCCCGTCGCTGCAAGCTGGAACCGAACCATCCGGTGGGCAACTACTACTGCGACTTCGTCGACGAGCGTTCCCGCACGATCGTCGAGATCGATGGTCGCGAGTTCCACTCCGAACCCGAGGTGTTCCGGAAGGACCGGCGCCGCCAGAACCGGCTCGTTCTCGATGGCTGGCTGGTGCTGCGGTACGCGGCGTACGACGTCTACCAGCACCTCGACGAGATCGCGAACGAGACGGTGGCGGTCGTCAGGAAGAGACGGCGGACGCGGCCGGACTGAGCACACATTCCGTGCACAATTCGACAGCATTCGCGCGTTCGGGCGATAAAGTGTGAGGGGAATCCGGTCGCCGTCCTACCCAGGTATGACGCGGTCGCCGCGAGGATCCGTCCGCACGCCGACGCGCCGACCGGGGTGTCGTTCGTAGCGTCGAGGACATGAATGCACCCACCATCACACGAACCGCCGCGGTCCGCGCCGTCGGCCTGACCAAGAGCTACGGCGAGGGCGAGGCGGCCGTGCGCGCCCTGGACGGTGTGCACACCGAGTTCATGGGCGCGGCCTTCACCGCGATCATGGGACCGTCGGGGTCGGGCAAGTCGACCCTGATGCACTGCCTGGCCGGGCTCGACACGGCGACGTCCGGGCTGGTGTACCTCGGCGATACCGAGCTGACCGGGCTGAGCGACCGGGAGCTGACCGAATTACGTCGTCACCGAATCGGATTCGTGTTCCAGGCCTTCAATCTCCTGCCGGTGCTCACCGCTGAGGAGAACATGCTGCTGCCCATGCGGCTGGGTGGCGTGGACCCGGATCCGGAGTGGATGGCGGAGATCGTCGGACGACTGGGTCTCACCGAACGGCTCGGACACCTGCCGCACGAGCTGTCCGGCGGCCAGCAGCAGCGCGTCGCGGTCGCCCGGGCCCTGCTGCCCAGGCCCGACGTCATCTTCGCCGACGAGCCGACGGGAAACCTGGATTCGCGTTCGGGCACGGAGGTCCTCGAGTTGCTCCGTTCCAGTGTCCGAGAGTTCGGGCAGACGGTCGTGATGGTCACCCACGACCCGGTGGCGGCGTCCTATTCGGACCGGGTGGTGCTGATCGCCGACGGGCGGATCGCCGGTGAGATCGATCGCCCCACGACCGATTCGGTGATCGAGACGATGCGCGAACTCGGGACCCGGGCATGCTGAGGCTCACGCTCGCACAGGCGCGCGCGCATTTCGGGCGATACCTGGCCGCGATGCTCGCGGTGCTGATCGCGGTGGCCTTTGTGGTCGCGACCCTGGTGCTCAGTTCGACGGCCACCGCGGGTGTCACCAATTCCCTTGCCGGACAGTATCGGAGCACCGACTTCGTGGTCTCCGATCTCGGGGACGGACTGCAGGCGCAGCGGGCTGCGGATGCCGTCCGGTCGGCGCCAGGCGTGCGGGCGGTGACCACCGACGTCTCGACACCGGTGAAGGTGACGGCGGCGGGGTCGGACAAGTCGTTCGGCACGGCCACCTCGTTGGCTGCGGATGCGGGTCTGCGCTGGCAGAAGCTGTCCGACGGCCGCTTTCCGAGCGCGGCAGGCGAGATCGCGGTCGGTTCGAACTCGGACCTCCCCATCGGGACCCGCGTCTCGGTGACGGCGCTGGGCGAGAGCACCGGCCAGGAGGCCGGCGAGGCGACAGTCGTGGGCACGGTGGACCTCGACGGCACCGCGCAGCGGATGGGCGGGATCTCGGTCTTCGGCACCGCTGCGGACATCGAGGCATGGACCGACGGTCAGGCCGCCAGGGAGATGCGGGTGGCAGGCGGTGACCGCGAGGCCGTCGCGGCCGCGCTGCCGCCGGGCGCGGCGGTGATCACCGGCGCCGAGAAGGCCCAGGAGATCTCGGCGAGCTTCCTCGGCAGCAGCGACATGCTGCGCAACGTGCTGCTCGCGTTCGGCGCGCTCGCGGTGGTGGTGTCCGGCCTGGTCATCGCGAACACGTTCGCGGTGCTGCTGGCGGCGCGGACCCAGGAGTTGGCGTTGCTCCGCTGCGTCGGTGCGACGAGCGATCAGATTCGCCGCAGCGTCCGTATCGAGTCGCTGGTGGTGGGTCTGCTGGCCTCGCTCGCCGGTCTTGCGGCGGGCGTTGCCCTTGCCGCGGCCGTGACCGAAGTCGCAGGCGCGTTTGATGTTCCCATCCCGCTGGACAACCTCTCCGTCTCGCCGGGAGCGCTCGCGGTCGGTCTGCTGGTCGGGGTCGTCGTCACCTACCTGGCGGCGGTCGCGCCCGCGCGGGCTGCCACCGCTGTGTCGCCGCTCGCCGCCCTGGCCCCCGCCGAGGCCAAGCCCGAACCCGTCAAGGCGTCGCGGGTGCGACGGTTCGTCGGGGTGATGGGCCTGATCGGTGGCGGCGCGGTGCTGACCGCCGGTGTTCTGGGAAAGCAGGTACTGCTGGCGGCGGGGGGTGCGCTGGTCTGTTTCGTCGCGGTGATCCTGTTGTGCCGGTACATCATTCCGCCCGCAGTTGCGGCGTTCGGAAGGGCGTTGGGACGTGTGTCGGGTCCGTTGGGGGAGCTGGCGGCAGGGAACGCGGGCCGCAATCCCCGCCGCACCACTGCCACGGCAACGGCATTGCTGATCGGCGTCACCGTGACCGCGACGATGATCGTCGGGATCGCGACCGTCAAGGCCAGCGCCCCGAGCGCGCTGGACGAGCAGTTCCCCGTCGATATCTCGGTGGACGGCGCCTCGGGCTCCGCGCTACCGATGACGATGGGCGATCGGATCGGCGACATCGACCGGGTGACCGCGGTCGCGGAGCTCTCGCGCGGCGAGGTGAGCACCGCTTCGGGTAAGGAGTTGACCGTGACCGGGCTGGATCCGGCGGAGGCGGCTGCGGCGTTGCGGGTGCCGATCACGCTGCCGAGGTCCGGCCAGATCGTGGTGCCGCCGGAACTACTGGAGGAGTTGGGCGCGCGCGCAGGCGAGTCGATCGACGTCCGGGGCGCGGGCACTACCAAGAGCCTGACGGCGGTGGAGGGAACGGACGGTCCGCCGCCCCTGATGGTCCGGGAGGACCTGGCCGCGGTGACGGCGAACCCGGCCGCGGATTCGTTGTGGATCCGGATCGCGGACGGCCTGACCGACGACCAGATCGCAACCGCGCAACGTGAGGTGACCGCGCTGGCCACCGACATCGTTCCCGCCGCGGAGATCGGCGGTGCGGTGTCCATGCGGGCGGCACTGAACTCGGTCCTGGACACCATGTTGATGATCGTGGTGGGACTGCTGTCGGTGGCGATCCTGATCGCGGTCATCGGGGTGGGTAACACGATGGCGCTGTCGGTGATCGAACGTCGCCGGGAGAGCGGTCTGTTGCGGTCGATCGGTGTCACCCGAGCGGGACTGCGAACCCTGCTGATCTACGAGGCGGTCCTGGTGTCGGTGGTCGCGTCCGTGCTCGGAGTGGTCCTCGGGCTGGCCTTCGGGCTGGCGGGTACGGCCTCGGTGTTCGGCGTGGACGACCTGGTGCTGCCCTCGCTGCCGTGGCCGGAGCTGGTGGCGACGGTGTTGGTCGGCGGGATCGCCGGGGTGATCGCGGCGCTGCTGCCCGCGAGGAGTGCCGCGAAGGTGACGCCCGTCGAGGCCATGGCGGCCTAATCTGGACGGGTGCCTGCGGGACCGAGTTCGCTGCGACGCGAGGCCCGGGCCGGTCGACTTCGACTGGTCCGGGCCTCGCGGGGCGGCGCGGGGTCGATGGTGGCGACGGTGGCGGCCCTGGCCTATGCGGCAGCGCTGCGTGCCCGCATCGTCTTCGACGAGGAGTTCGACCTGTTCGTCTGTGCCGGGATGCGGTTCGGCTTCGCGCGGGGAGGGACCACGATCGGTGGGGCCTACCTGACCGGACGGAACACCGGTGCCGCGACCCTGCGTCACGAGGCGGTCCACGCCGAGCAGTGGGCCCGGTACGGTCTCGGATTCGTTTTCCGCTATCTCGTCGAGGAGGTTCGGCATCCGATGCACCGCAACCGATTCGAGATAGAGGCCGGACTCCTCGACGGCGGCTACGTCCGGCGCCCCAAGCGTCGGAGCGACTAGGCGGGCCCGGTCCCGATCGGTTCCCCCGGGGTAACCGGGTGTCGCCGAAGTGCCCTCTTCCCCTTCGCTTTCCGCCGGCGCATGCTGATCCCGGTTACGAAAAGGTACTGAGACGGGAGATCGGCATGAAGGTGACGTCGTTTGCGGCGCTCGAGGAAGAATTCGACGCGTTCGTCGGGTCGATCGTCTACGCGACGATGGTCACCGTCGACGGCAAGGGGCGGCCGAGGACCAGGGTGCTCATCCCGGTCTGGGAGGTCGTCGACGGGCGCCCGGTCGGTTGGCTGGCCACCTACCGGACCCCGGTCAAATCCGCGCACCTGCGCGGGAATCCGCACACGAACTTCTCGTACTGGGCCCCCGGCAACAACTCGGTGGCGATCGACACGGTCGCGGAATGGGTCGATGACCCTGACACCAAGCGCCGGGTGTGGGACCTCTATCGCCGGACCAGCCCGCGTGGGGCGGGATACGACCTGGGCAACTTTTGGCAATCGCCCGGCGATCCCGAACTACACGTCCTGCGTCTGGATCCCTGGCGAATCCAGGTGATTCGGGGAAGGGATCTGCGCAGCCGGATCTGGACCACCGACCACGCCGGTGATCGGGTCAGCGTCGGATCGTGATCTTCTCGGTGCCCATCCGCCTGGTCATCGCGTCGTCGGAGGGGCGCGCGACCTGCACCAGCGAGGCGCCGACCGTCAACACCGCGAGCAGGCCGTCGATCAGTTCGGTCGGGGTGCCCCACTCGGAGCTCGAGAGCACGCGATCCGCACGGCCGATGGACTGGGCCGCGGCCGAGTCCGTTGCCGCGGTGAGCACCTCGGCGATCGACAGGCCGTCGAGTGCCGACGACGCTCCGGCGTCGGGCCGGAACTGGTCGCCGTGCACGCGAACCGAGGTGGCGTAGTCGGTGACGCCGACCGGGAGCCCCTCGGCGGGGCGACCGAACGCGTCGAGCGAGAGCACCGCGACCTCGGGCACGTCGTCGACCTCGGCGAGCCGGTCCGCCGCGACCAGCGCGAGCTCCGCATCGTCCGCGGGTACCAGCAGCACCTCGGCGCCTGCCCACCAGCACCCGAGCAGCACGGCGGCGCTCTGCCAGTGCGCGGGGAGCAGCACGCAGATCCGGGCGCCCGGCAGCAGGCCGAACTCGTCGCGAATCAGGTTGGCGGTCTTGGCGGCCCAATTGGCGAGGGTGAGTGCGGACAGTTCGATCCGCTCACCGCTGACGTCGTCGTAGTAGGTGATGCGCGGGCCGGCCGGGTCCTGCTGCAGGATCGGATCGAGAAGGGCCGCGGTCAGGTTGGTCACCGATGTGTTCGGGTCGGGCACTTCCGCCGCCGTTCTCGCTAGTTGACGCACCGCGGGCCCTTGCTTCCGGCGTCGATCGCCGGTCCTGGTGGCGCGGGGGTGGGGCTGGTGCCCATGTCGACGATATCCGAGGTGGGCCCCGAGCCGGAGTCGGAGTCGGAACCGGGACCGGTGTAGTCGGAGGCGATCAGGACCTTCACGGCGCCCGCGGACAGCGAACTGTCAGCCACGATCTTCAGGCCGCCGAGCGCTGCGGCGACGGCTTTTGCCGCGTCGGACTCGGGGTCGGCCGCGAGGACGCGGCTCGTGCTCACCGTGGTGCCGGAGTTGTTCCCGACCTCGCCCTGCACGTAGCCCTGCTCGGTCAGCGCCTCGGACACCCGGGACGCGAGACCACCGATCCCGCTGTCATTGGACACGTCGACGGTGACCTTGGAGGTGTCGATCGTCGGCGGCTCGCTGCTGCCGGTGGCTTCGCTGTCACTCTCGTGCTCGCCCACCAGGCCGGCGACGTAGGTGCGGACGGCCTTCGGGTCCACCTGCACGATCGACTCGCCGTAGTCGGTCATTGCGTTGAGGTCGACGACCGGGATGGTCTGGAACTTGACCTCGCCGCCGGCGAGGCCCTGCAGTTGCCGAGCGAAATCGATGATGTCCCAGTCGTCGTCGAGGACGACCGAACGCTGTACCGCGGAGGTCAGCTGCGAGAGCTTGCCGGGATTGCTCAGTGTCTTGGCATTGAGGACCTCGTGTACCAGCGATGCCATGAAGACCTGCTGGCGGACGATGCGGTCGAGGTCGCCGCGCGGGAGATCGTGCCGCTGCCGGACGAAGGACAGCGCGTTCGAACCGCTGAGGGTCTGTTCGCCCGCCGGGAACTTCGCACCGGACATCCACTCGTCGACCGGGTTGTTCAGGCACACGTCGACGCCGCCAACGGCATCGGTGAGCAGGACGAATCCCAGCAGCCCCACCTCCCCGTAGTGGTCGACTGTGATGCCGGTGAGGTTGGCGACCGACTTGATCAGGGCCTCGCGGCCGGCCTGGGTCGCGGCCTTGTCGGCGTCGTCCTCGGACTCGCCCTCGTCGAGCAACCGTTGCCGCTCGGTGGCCCTGGTGGCCCCGAAGGCCGCGTTGATCTTCGAACGGCCGATGCCGGGCACCTCGACATACGAATCGCGTGGGATCGAGACGGCCGTCGCCGAGCTGCCGTCGGTTGGCACCCGGATGAGCACGATGGTGTCGGTGTTGTCGGCCTCCGCCTCGCCCGCCCTGAGTGAGGCCAGCTCGTCGGCGGAGAGCGGATTGCCGTGCGCGTCGGTGCGACTGTCGGTGCCGACCATGAGGATGTCGACCGCGCCGTCCTTGCCGCCGTCGCCCAGCTCCAGTCGCGCGGTTGCGAGGTTCGACGTGAGGGCATCGACACTGCGCCACGCGAATCCGGTGATGAGGAGGACGAGGACCGACGCGGCCGCGACGGCTATCTGGCCCCGGCCGAAGGCGGAACGCCTCGCTGTCGGAGCTTCCTCGTTGTCCGGCACCTGATGCCCCCTAACTCTGCATGTGGTTCACCCCGACCGGGGTCCAGGCTACTGCTGGGGACGCGTGGTTCCGGTGTCCCAGGACCGGCGTGCCAGACTTTCCTTTGTGAGAAAGATCCTTGTGACAGGGGCAGGTGGCCAGCTCGGCACGCAGTTGCTGCGTCGCGGTGCCGCGGCCGGTCTCGACGTTGTCGGATTCGGGTCCAGAGACCTGGACATCACCGATGGCGGTGCGGTCGACAGGCTCGTCGAGCCCGGCACCGTCGTCATCAACTGCGCCGCGTACACCGCGGTCGATGCGGCCGAATCCGACGAGCAGGCCGCCGGGCGGGTGAATGTGCTCGGGCCGCGGAATCTGGCGTCGGCGACCGCGCGTGTCGGCGCCCGCCTGATCCATGTGTCGACGGACTACGTGTTCGCGGGCGACGCGGACCGCCCGTATGAGACCGACTCGGCGACCGGGCCGCGGACCGCCTACGGTCGGACGAAGCTCGACGGTGAGCGCGCGGTGCTCGCCGAGGACCCGAACGCCCTCGTCGTGCGGACCGCGTGGGTCTACACCGGGGTGGGCGCGGACTTCGTTGCCACGATGCTGCGTCTGGAACGCGACCGCGACACGGTCGACGTGGTCGACGACCAGATCGGGTCGCCGACCTATGCGGGTGACCTGGCCGACGGCTTGTTGCAACTGGCCGGTTCGAGTGCGGTACCGGGCGGGGTGCTGCACGCGACCAACTCCGGCCAGGCGAGCTGGTTCGACCTCGCCAGGGCGGTGTTCGCCGGGGTCGGTGCAGATCGGGAGAGAGTCCGCCCGTGTACCAGTGCCCAGTTCGTGCGGCCCGCGCCGCGGCCGGCCTACTCGGTGCTGTCGGAGGCCTCCTGGGTGGACGCAGGCCTGACCCCGTTGCGGCCGTGGCAGGAGGCGCTGAGGGCGGCCCTGGCGCAGTTGCCGCCGGCCAGCGACTAGGGTTGCCGGCGTGAGTTCGCAGCTGGCCGTGGTGACGGTGACCTATTCGCCGGGCAAGCACCTTCAGAGTTTCCTGGACACCCTCGAGGGAGCCACGACGTTGCAGACCCAGGTCGTCATGGCCGACAACGGGTCGACAGACGGTGCTCCCGAGGCCGCCCTCGAGCAGAATTCGAATGTGCGCCTGCTGCGCACGGGCGGGAACATCGGCTACGGCGGTGCCATCAACCGCGCGGTTGCCGAGCTGGACCCCGATGTGGAGTTCGTGGTGATCGCCAATCCCGACCTTCGCTGGGGTGCCGGCTCCCTCGACGTGCTGATCGAAGCGGCGCAGCGTTGGCCGCGCGCGGGCGCGCTCGGGCCGATGGTGCTGGAACCGGACGGCAGCGTGTACCCGTCGGCGCGCCAGGTCCCCGGGCTCGTCTCGGGCGCGGGCCACGCCCTCCTCGGCACCGTCTGGCCGTCCAATCCGTGGACCCAGCGGTACCGCCAGGAGAACGAGCAGGTGTCCGAGCGCCCGGTGGGGTGGCTCTCCGGGTCCTGCCTGCTGGTGCGTCGCGCCGCATTCGACTCGATCAACGGGTTCGATTCCCGGTACTTCATGTACATGGAGGACGTCGACTTCGGCGATCGACTCGGCCGCGCGGGCTGGCACAACGTGTTCGTGCCCTCGGCTGAGGTGACTCACGCCAAGGGGCATGCGGCAGGACGGCATCCCGAGTTGATGCTGCCTGCACATCACCAGAGCGCCTACCGCTTCCAGGCCGATCGGCATCCGCATTGGTGGCAGGCGCCGCTTCGGTGGGCGCTGCGAGGCGGACTCGCGGTGCGCTCGAAGGTGGCCGTCGCCGCGGCGGTACGGAACAGGGCGAAGAACGAGGGGACTGCAGACGATGGTGAATGACCAAGTGACGAGCGAACCGAACGTGGACGCGGTGGTTCTCGTCGGAGGTAAGGGCACCAGGCTGCGGCCGCTGACGCTCTCCGCTCCGAAGCCCATGTTGCCGACGGCTGGTCTGCCCTTCCTGCAGCACCTGCTGGCCCGCATCGGCGCGGCCGGTATCAAGCACGTCGTGCTCGGCACCTCGTTCAAGGCCGAGGTCTTCGAGGAGTACTTCGGCGACGGGTCGTCGATGGGTCTGGAGATCGAGTACGTCACCGAGACCGAGCCGCTCGGCACCGGTGGCGGTATCCGGAACGTGCTGCCCAAGCTCAGGGCTGACAACGTGATCGTCTTCAACGGCGACGTGCTCGGCGGCACCGACCTGCGGGCCGTGCTGGATACCCACCGCACCACCGAGGCGGACGTGACGATGCACCTGGTCCGGGTGGGGGATCCGCGGGCATTCGGTTGCGTGCCGACCGACGAGGACGGCCGCGTCACGGATTTCCTCGAGAAGACCCAGGATCCGCCGACCGACCAGATCAACGCCGGCTGCTACGTCTTCAGGCGCGAGATCATCGAGAAGATCCCGGCCGGGCGGCCGGTCTCGGTGGAGCGCGAGGTGTTCCCCGGGCTGTTGGCCGAGGGCCGACGCGTCTTCGGGCATGTCGACGCGGCGTACTGGCGCGACATGGGCACGCCGGAGGACTTCGTCCGTGGCTCCGCGGATCTGGTGCGCGGCATCGCGCCCTCCCCCGCACTCGAGGGCCCGCGGGGAGAGTCGCTGGTGCACCCGGGCGCGGGCATTGCGCCCGGCGCGGTGCTGATCGGCGGCACGGTGGTCGGGCGCGGCGCCGAGATCGGTGCGGGCGCACGGCTCGACGGTGCGGTCGTGTTCGACGGCGCGGTCATCGAGGCGGGCGCGACGGTGGAGCGGTCGATCGTCGGATTTGGCGCTCGGATCGGTCCTCGGGCGCTGGTGCGCGATGCGGTGATCGGGGACGGCGCGGACGTCGGTGCCCGTTGCGAACTGCTGCGCGGCGCGCGGGTGTGGCCGGGCGTTGCCCTGCCCGACGGCGGGGTGCGGTTCTCCACCGACATCTGACCCCAGCCGGTGTGACCTGGCCCATGGTGGCAAAATCTATGCGATGAATTCGCCGGAACCTGTCTTCAATCGCTACGTCGCCCTCGGGGATTCGTTCACGGAGGGACTCGGCGATCACGACCCGGCGCGGCCGAACGGGCTGCGAGGCTGGGCGGATCGCGTCGCCGAGCAGCTCGCGGGCAAGAGCGAGGATTTCCGGTACGCCAACCTCGCGGTCCGCGGCAAGCTGCTGGGGCAGATCATCGACGACCAGGTCGATCAGGCGCTCGCCCTGGGGCCGGATCTGGTCACGATCTACGGCGGCGGGAACGACCTGATGCGTCCGTCGGTGGACATCGACGCGATGGTGAACCGCTACGACGAGGCGATCGGCAAGCTCGCCGCTAGTGGGGCGACGGTGGCGATGTGGACGGCTTACGACGCCGGATGGTCCGCCGTGTTCGGCAAGATCCGCGGTCGCATCGCGATCTACAACGAACTGGTCCGCGAGGTCGCGGACCGACACGGTGCGGTGGTGGTCGATTTCTGGCGATTCGACGGCTACGACGACGAGCGGATGTGGGACTGGGATCGCCTGCACATGTCGACTGCCGGGCATCAGCGGATGGCGGTCGAGACCCTCGGCGCGCTGGGCGTAGGCCATGACCTGCAGGCCCCCGATCTCGGTCCCGCGCCGGTCCTGAGCAAGGCCGAGCGGCGACGGGTGAACTACATCTGGACCAAGGACTTCGTCGGGCCGTGGATCGGGCGCCGGCTGGCAGGAAAGTCGTCGGGCGACACGGTGGCGGCGAGACGTCCTGTGCTGGAATCGATCTCTGCGGAGGGCTGACGGCGCCGACGCGCGGTACTGGAGGCGCTGGAGGAGGTTGCGCGGCAGGCCGGCTTCGCAGGTGCGGTGCTGGAGACCGGCCGGCTTCAGGTCGAGGCCATGGCGCTGTATCGGCGGTCCGGTTACGAGCAGGTCGAGAACTTCGGACCGTATGTCGGTATGCCGCTGAGCGTGTGTTTCGCAAAGGCGCTCTGAGGGGTCGGGCTGTTCGCTGTCGGGTTTCTGTCGGTGGCCGCGGGTAGACTCGCACACATGTTCGATTTCGGGGGGTTTCGAGGTGGCGTGGCGGGTGAGGGTGCCTGCGCCGAACCCGTCGTGGACTTCGAGAACGGGACCGACGCACTGGCTGCGCTGCAGGGGTATGCACGGGCGGAGAACATCGCGGCGGCGCACAAAGTGTTGACGGCGGCGGCGTTTGCGCGGCGGCAGTTCGCCCACGAGGTGGATCTGTTCGGGGAGGAGTTCGCCTACCGTGCCGGGCGGTCGGCGGAGATGGAGACCTCGCTGGCGTTGGGGGTGAGTGCGTTCACTGCGGAACGGTATGTGGCGGTGGGCAATGCGTTGGATCTGCGGTTGCCGCTGATTCGTGCGGTGTTCGTGTCGGGTCGGGTGGAATTTCCGCGGGTGTTCGCGATCGTCGACGCGACCGCGGAGATCTCCGACGCGACGCTCAAACGGATGGAAGGTCATTTGGCTGACGCGGCGTTGTATTTGACGCCGAGGAAGTTGGTGGCGGAGGTGATGCGGGAGTTGATTCGCGTCAACCCGGTCGAGGCGGAGGAGCTGCGGAGGCGGCGGGAGCGGCATTCTCGGCGGGTGTCGGTGACCGCGGACCTGCATGGCATGGCGCAGGTGTACGCGACGTTGACCGCGGCGGAGGGTCGGACCCTCGACAGTCTCATCCAGGAGATGGCGGGCACGGTGTGCCGGGAGGATCCGCGGACGGTCGACACTCTGCGGACGGATGCGTTCATGGCGTTGGTGCACGGCGAGAGCTATCTGCACTGCCAGTGCCGGCGGAGGACTGCCGCACGGCGCACTTGCCCCGACCCGAGCGGCCGAAGCCGGAGGTCCACATCCACATCGACCTCGACACGCTGCTGCGACTGGCTGATAACCCCGGTCACCTCGAAGGCCACGGCCCGATCGATCCGGAGTTGGCGCGGTTGCTGGCTGGCGATGCGACGTGGCAGGCGGTGATCACCGATGCCAGGCGTGTCGATGCGGAGCGAAAGGCCGCTGTCGGCAACGAGACCCAGAGCGTCAAGGATTGCGAAGGCGATCCTGTCTGTGATTCCGAGGCCGACTGCGACTCCGACGGCATTGTCGAGGGCGGTGGGGTCGTGGGGGAGGGCTCCGAGCCGCCACGCGGCCAGCAGAGTACCCAGGTTTGGCGCAGCGGCCCGGTAGATGCCGATCCGACGGACTGTGCGAACGGCGATCCGACGCGAGAGTTGAAGGGCGACATTGGTTCAGGGGACAACTCTGCTACCACCTCAACACCAGGCGTCCCGGCCCGCTACCGACTTCGACGCCGACGGGCGGGGCAACTGCCGCCACGACATGACCCACCGACACTGTCGCGACGAGCGGATGCCGGCCCACGAGAACCTCGGGTCACCGACATCCTCGACGCGATCGCCGCGAACCCTGGCCTGCTCGACGGCCAGTTCCCCAAGCACGGCGGCTACGACCACCCGCCCAGCGGCGCCCTGACCTACCGACCCAGCAATGCCGTCCGCGCTGCCGTCTTCGACAAGTACGACACCTGCACTTTCCCCGGTTGCACCGTCAAGGCCCGCGATTGCCAGTTCGACCACATCGTCGAATTCGACCCCGACAATCCCCACGCAGGCGGCTGGACCGTGGAAAGCAACGGTGAACCCGCGTGCACCCGCCACCACCAGGCCAAGACCGACCGTCTCTTCCGCGTCGTCCGGCTCGAGGGCGATGTCATCGTCTGGATCGGTGCGCACGGCACCATCGGCGTCACCGTGCCGCTGCCGGTCGAACAGCGACCCAGCAACCGGACGAAGTCACCTGCAACTAGGCCGACCGTGAAGCCGACACCAGCACCGCCGCCGCCCGAACCGCCCGACCTCGGGATCTACGAGCCGACCTGGTGGGAAACCCACATGCAGCCCACGGACCTACCCCCGACGCTCCCGGAGCTGGCCACCATCACCGACCCCGGCCACCTCGCCCGGTGCGCACAACTGCGCACCCACCACGCCGAACACCTGGCGATCCTGGACGAGCGCCGGCGCCACCAACCCGCGCCCTTCTAGGCCGAGCGCAGCCGGGCCAGCTCCACCAGGTGATCGATGGTCTCCCGCTCGGCGGTCTCCGGCAGCGCATCGACCGGCCACCATCGCAGGTCGGTCGACTCGTCGCTGACGACGATCGGTGCATCGTTCTCCGCCCAGACGAGGAACCGCAGATCGAGATGCCGCGTCGGCAGGCCGAGCGAGCAGGTGATCGGGTGCGTGTGCGCGGAGAGCAAGACCGGGTCGATCCGCAGACCCTCGATGCCGGACTCCTCGGTGGCCTCCCGCAGCGCCGCACCGACGACAGTCTCGTCCGCCACCTCGCAGTGCCCGCCGAGCTGGATCCAGCGTCCGACCCGCGGATGCAGGGTCAGCAGCACCTGCCGCCCGTCCTCGCTCAGGACCAGGGACGACGCGGTGATGTGGCCGGGGGCATGCTCACGCAGGCAGCCCTGCGGCGCCGAATCGAGGAACGCGAGCATGGTGTGCCGCAACGACTCGTCGGCCGCGTTCGGTGTCTGCCAGCCGAGCAGCGCCTCGCGAGCCGAACGGTGCAGGGACTGAGCACTCACATTTCCACCAGCAGGTCTCCGGGCTCGCCCGGCACTCGCGGCACGAGGGGCTCGAGGGGATGCCCGACGGCGATGGCGCCGAGGGCCTGCCAGTCCGCGCGTAAGCCGAGCTCTGCCCGCACGAGGTCTGCCGCGAAGATGGTCGAACCGATCCAGCAGCTGCCGATTCCCTTGGTGGCCAACGACACCAGCAGCCCCTGCACGGCGGCGCCGGCGGCGACGGTGAACATCGTCTCCTCGGCCCTCGTCCTGGCCTCGTCCGGATAGCGGTGCGCGCCCTCGGGCACGCAGAAGGGGATCACCAGCTCCGGCGCCTCGAACAGGATGTTGCCGCGGTCGAGCCGCGCGTTGATCTTCTCCAGGCTCAGCCCGTCCGCGGTGAGATCTGAACGCCACTGCTCCCGCATCGCGTTCAGCAATCGTCTGCGCGTCGCGGCCGTGCGGATCCACACGAAGCGCACCGGGCGGGTGTGGTGCGGCGCCGGCGCCGTCAGGGCCTCCGCGATCGCATCCCGAAGGGACTGCGGATCAATCGATTCGGACGAGAACTCGCGCACCGATCGACGCAGCAGCAGGGCATCGTGGCGGCCCCGCTCCAGTGCCTCGTTGGAGCCGAGCCAGAACAGGTCTTCCTCGCCCGGCCGCACCAGATTCCGCGCCACCGAACCGTCGTCCTCGAACTCGAACCCACGGATAACGGCGATCGGCACGCTACCGACCTTGCCCTTCACCAGATCGCCCGCCGCGGCGAGTTCGTCCGCGACCGCGACTTCCGTCACGTAGAGCTCGTTGCCCTGGGCATCGACCGATCCCGCATAGCCGTGCAGCACGGGCAGTCCGGACGCGCCGATCGCGGCGTCCGTCTGGCCGACCCGCCACGCCCGTCCCATGGTGTCGGTGATGACCACGGCAACGTTCACGCCCAACAGTTCGGCCAACCGTTCACGCAACTGCCGGGCGCTCGCATCGGGGTCCTCCGGCAGCAGCGCCAGCTCCGCCGGGTCCACGTTCGATCCGTCGATGCCGGACGCCGCCTGGATGATGCCCAGCCTGTTCTCGGTGATCAGGGTGCGGCCCCTGCGGGCGACGACGCGGACCGCTTCCTGGTCCACCAGGCGTCGGCGAACGGCATCGCGCTCGTCGGGATCGGTGGGGGAGGCCACGATTCGGCCCTCGACCTTGGAGACGATCTTGCTCGTCACGACCAGCACGTCGCCGTCCACCAGCCACGGCGCCTGAGTCGCGATCGCCGCGGCCAGGTCATCACCCGGCCGGAACTCGGGAAGTCCTGGCACGGGGAGGATCTCGATGGAGCCGCCGGCTCCGTGATCACCGTTCACACCGTGACCCCGGCCAGGCGCAGCGCCGCCCGCGCCATCTCCGCCGTCGTCTCCGGGTCGGTCATCAGCAGTGGGACCGCCTCGACCTGTACTCCGGGAACCTGCGCGGTATCGGTTTCGTGGACGAGCCAGCCGTCCAGGATCCCGGTGTCCGAGCGTGCGCCGTAGTAGCGTCCGATCGCCTCGGCGGTGGTCTCAACGCCGATCACCTCCAGGCATTCGTCGGCCATGCCGCGCAATGGCTTTCCGTCGATGACGGGGGACAGGCCGACGACCTTTGCCTTGCCGGTTCGCAGCGCGCCCCGGATTCCGGGCACCGCGAGAACGGCGCCGACGCTGACCACAGGGTTGGAGGGTGCCAGGAGCACCGCGTCCGCGTTCTCGATCGCGTCGATGACTCCGGGTGCAGGCGTTGCCTTGTCCGCACCGACGTGCACGAAGCTGTGCGTCGGAACCTGGGCGCGGTGGCGGACCCACCATTCCTGGAAGTGGATCGCCCGCTGCTCGTCGTCGGCCGGATCGGTGATGACCACATGGGTTTCGCTGCGGTCATCGGTCACCGGGAGCAGTCGAACCCCGGGTTGCCAGCGATTGCACAGCGCCTCGGTGACCGCCGACAGTGGATAGCCGGTGCGCAGCATCTGGGTTCGGATGAGGTGTGTGGCGATGTCGCGGTCTCCGAGGCCGAACCAATCCGGCTTCGCTCCGTACGCCGCGAGTTCCTCTTTCGCGTTCCAGGTTTCGCCGACGTGACCCCAACCCCGCTCGGGGTCGATGCCGCCGCCGAGTGTGTACATGCAGGTGTCCAGGTCGGGGCAGATGCGCAGCCCGTGCATCCAGACGTCGTCGCCGACGTTCACGACCGCGGTGATCTCGTGTGCGCCCGCGGCATCCGATTTTCCGAGCAGGCTCCGCACACCTTGCAGGAAACGGGCTCCACCGACGCCGCCGACCAATACTGTGACTCTCACAGCTCAAGAGCCTAGGCCTCGTGCGCCGGTGCAGCGGACTTGCACCGGTCGATCGGTGACAGCCGGTGCGACACGCTGGTGACGCGCACGAATGCGTCGTCGAGGCGATTCCGCCGCGTGTGGTGGTAAGGGGAATTCGCCAACAGCTTGACCCCAGCGCTCGGTGCCGTGTCTAATCACAGGTATGTCATTCCACCTTCGCCACCCGAGATCAGTTGTGGCGAACCTTGATTCGAACGTTCGTTCGGAGTGGATGACATTGTCGGGGAACGAAAGTGACCGGAATTTTCTGCGCAATCCAAGGTGAGGAGGCGGAACGATGCCCAACCAGTACGAGGGATCACGACTTCTGAGCGCGCTTGATTACGAACCGCAGACCGATTTCACAGCGAACGCAGTGGAGGGTGTTGGCGAACTTTTGGGGGAGAGGGAGCCGGTACGGCCTCAGCTGAGCCTGGTCACCGGATTTGATGAGATGTTCGAGAACATCGAAGATCAGTGGCAGGAGCGCGCCCTGTGCGCGCAGACCGATCCCGAGGCGTTCTTCCCCGAAAAGGGCGGCTCGACCCGCGAGGCCAAGCGGATCTGCCTCGGTTGCGAGGTTCGCGACGAGTGCCTCGAGTACGCGCTCTCCAATGACGAGCGATTCGGAATCTGGGGGGGACTCTCGGAGCGCGAGCGTCGTCGGCTCAAGCGCGGGATCGTCTAGAGCCGGATCGTTTAGGGCTCAAGTACTTTCAGTCCTCTGGCTCTTCGCCGAGCTCCGGGTCGATGACCTCGGGGTCGACTCCGAGGTAGGTGGCGACCTGCCGGACCAACACCTCGTTCAGTAGATCGACGAGGTCTTCCTGACGCTTGGCGCGCAATTCGAGGGGCCGGCGGAACAGGACCAGTCGCGCTCTGGTGGCGGCGCCGTGCCGGTCCACGCCGGCCGGTACCAGTCGCGAGAGCGGCACCGGTCCCTCCGCCACCACCTCCGGCGGCCAGGTGACCGAGTCGGGATCGAGCGCGCGGATCTTCGGCACCTCGTCGACGGCGATGTCGAGCTTGGTGATCCGATCGTGCCAGCGGGCGTCGATCGGGGCGAACGCCTCCAGGACCAGCATGTCGAACTTCTCGGCTCTGCTGCGCCATGCGGGCACACTCGCCGGGAGCACCGGTCCGCGGATCCCACGTCCCCGTCGAGCAGCCGATCGGGAGGTCAACGGTCGTCCGTGTCGGGCTCTGCGCATGAAGGTCAATCCTACCGACACCCATCGGCTTCCGGTGTGTCCGAGTAGGAGCCTGCGGGTCTGCCAGCTACCCTCATCTGCGTGAGAGCACTGCGTCGATGCTGCCGGCCTGGGTGTAAGAACCCCGCCGTTGCGACGCTGACGTATGTCTATTCGGACTCGACGGCAGTGGTCGGTCCGCTCGCCACCGTCGACGAGCCCCATTCCTGGGATCTGTGCGAGACGCACGCTTCCCGGATCACCGCGCCGAAGGGCTGGGAGTTGGTCCGCTACGAGGGCGGCTTCTCCACCAGTACCCCGGACGAGGACGACCTCACGGCACTCGCCGAGGCCGTCCGTGAGGCCGGTATGCCCGAGCGTGGATCCGTCGATTCCGCCTCGTCGGGTTTGGTGGAAACGGCGCACGCGCCCGTCCAGGCCCCGCGCACCGGTCGTCGCGGACATCTGCGGGTTCTGCCCGATCCCACGAACTGACCCGCGCGGCACCTGGCACTAGGCTGGCGGTGCACCGATCAAGACCGTCCCCGAACGCAGGAGTTATCGCAGTGGCACGTCCCGCCGAATCCGTCCATGCCGTCATCAAGGCATACGACGTCCGCGGAGTGGTGGGCGAACAGATCGATGTCGACTTCGTCCGTGACGTCGGTGGCGCGTTTGCCCGACTGGTCCGCGACGGCGCCGACCGTGTGGCCATCGGTTACGACATGCGGGAGTCGTCGCCGGAGCTCGCGGACGCGTTCGCCGAGGGAGTGACGGCCCAGGGGCTCGACGTCGTCCTCATCGGCCTCGCGTCCACCGATCAGCTGTATTTCGCGTCCGGACTGCTCGATTGCCCGGGTGCCATGTTCACCGCGAGCCACAACCCCGCGAAGTACAACGGGATCAAACTGTGCCGCGCGGGCGCCAAGCCGGTCGGACAGGACACCGGGCTGGCGACGATCTCGGCCGAGGTCATCGAGGGCGTTCCCGGCTACGACGGCGAGGCGGGCTCTGTGAGTGAGCAGGATGTGCTCACCGAGTACGCCGACTTCGTCCGCGGCCTCGTCGACCTGTCGTCGATGAAGCCGATGTCGGTCGCGGTGGACGCGGGCAACGGCATGGGCGGACACACCGTCCCCGCGGTGTTCGAGCCGCTGCCGCTGAGCGTGGATCCGATGTACTTCGAGCTCGACGGGAACTTCCCGAACCACGAGGCCAACCCGCTCGACCCGAAGAACCTGGTCGACCTGCAGGAGCGGATCCGGCAGACCGGCGCGGACATCGGCCTCGCCTTCGACGGCGACGCGGACCGTTGCTTCGTCGTCGACGAGCTCGGCAACCCGGTGTCCCCGTCCGCGGTGACGGCACTGGTCGCGGAGCGGGAGCTCGCCAAGGAGCCCGGCGCCACGATCATCCACAACCTGATCACCTCCAGGGCGGTGCCCGAGCTGGTGACCGAGCTCGGCGGCACCCCCGTGCGGACCAGGGTCGGCCACTCCTTCATCAAGCAACAGATGGCGGAGACGGGCGCGATCTTCGGCGGCGAGCACTCGGCGCACTACTACTTCCGCGACTTCTGGGGTGCCGACTCCGGCATGCTCGCCGCGCTGCACGTACTCGCGGCACTCGGCGAGCAGGATCGACCGCTGTCCGACCTGATGAAGAGCTACGAGCGCTACGAGGCCTCGGGCGAGATCAACTCGACTGTCGCCGACGCCGCCGAACGGACCGCCGCCGTCCTCACCGCCTTCTCGGGCCGCACGAAGTCCGTCGACCGTCTCGACGGTGTCACGGTCAATCTCGGCCAGGGCGCGTGGTTCAATCTGCGCGCCTCGAACACCGAGCCCTTGCTGCGGCTGAACGTGGAAGCGCGGACGGTCGAGGAGGTCGATGCGCTGGTGGCTGAGATACTTGGTGTCGTGCGCGCCTAGCGGACACGGGAAGAGCCGTAGAATTCTTGCCCCGGGCAGAGCGAGAGAGGAAGGACGCCATGACGGCTCCGTCACACCTTCTCGACCTCGATGACTCCGCAAGCGTCACAGCAGCCGATTCCGAGGGATCGCTTCGGTCCGCCGCGCTCGGTGGGGCGCAGGTGCGGGCCACCGCGGAGTCGGTCGACGAGGGCGCCCTCGATCAGATCAGGGACCTCCGCCCGCGCAGCATCGTCCTGGTGACGGGCGGTGGCCGCGCAGGCCGGGCCGCCTCGGTGCTCACCAGTGCGCTCGGCGCCAGGATCGGCGTGCCGATCCTGCACCTGCCCGCGGTCCCACCGTGGGTCGGCTCGCTCGATGTCGTCGTCGTCGCGGGCGAGGACGCGGGAGATCCACGGTTGCTGACCGCGGTCGACTCGGCCCTGCGCCGGGGCGCCGAGGTGGTGATCGCCGCGCCGGACGAGGGGCCGCTCCGCGCGGCGGGGGCCGGACGGGCGATGCAGCTGCCGCCGCGCATTCGCGTCGCCGACCAGCACGGGTTCCTGCGGTACCTGTCCGCCGGTCTCGCGGTGCTGACCGTGCTCGGGCCGTCGCGCGCCGACAACCTGCTGCCGGACCTGCACGAGCTCGCCGACGCGGTGGACGCCGAGGCGCTGCGCGGGCACCCTGCCAATGAGGTGTTCCACAATCCCGCGAAGTCACTGGCCGTCCGCATGCGTGGACGCCGGGTGGTGCTGGCGGGCGACGGCCCGTCCACGCGCGCGCTCGCAGCGCACGGAGCAGAGGTGCTCATGCGCAATGCGGGCGCGGTCGTCGCGGCGGCCGACCTCAGCGATGTGGTGGCCTCGGCCACACGATTCGCGTCCGGCGGATCGGTCGCGGAGGCAGCTGGATACGATCCGATCTTCCATGACGAGGAACTCGACGGTCCGCCACCGAGCAACCCGGTGCGGGTCTTCGTGTTGTCGAGCGCGGCCACCAAGGCCGCCGCATCGCGCCGGATCGCGGTCCTGCCGGATGCCGAGCTGGTGCTCGCTGTGGAGGACGACGACGAGATCGACAAGGGGGGCCGGGAGATGGCTGGGGAGCGCACCGAGATCGAGCAGCTGGCGGTGACGGCCGTGCGCCTTGAGATGGCCGCGGCCTATCTGCAGTTGATCGGCGGTAGCTAGTGCAGTTGCTTGAAGGCGCGCTGCGCACCTATGCCTGGGGCTCGCGCACCGCTATCGCCGAACTGTGCGGCAGGCCCGTGCCGTCGAATCACCCGGAGGCCGAGGTCTGGCTCGGCGCCCACCCGGCCGACCCGGCACGTCTGCTCGGCGGCGAAGGCCCGGTCTCGCTGCTCGAGGCGGTCGACGCCGACCCCGCCGGCCAGCTCGGTGACCGGGCGCGGGCCGAGTTCGGTGACCGGTTGCCGTTCCTGCTCAAGCTGCTCGCCGCCGAGGAACCGCTCTCGCTGCAGGCCCACCCGAGCGCCGTTCAGGCCAAGGAGGGCTTCCAGCGCGAGGAGGCTGCGGGGATTCCGCTCGACTCACCGGTGCGCAACTACCGCGACGACAGCCACAAGCCGGAACTGGTGGTCGCGCTGACCCGGTTCGAGGTGCTCGCCGGGTTCCGGGATCCGCATCGGACGGTCGAGTTGCTCACGGCCCTCGAGGTCCCCGCGCTCGACCACTACATCGCTCTCCTTGCGGGACAGCCCGATTCGTCGGGGTTGCGGGCCCTGTTCACCACCTGGATCACGCTGCCGCCACCCGCGCTCGAAGCGCTGCTCCCGCAGATCCTCGAGGGTTGTGTGCGGTACCTGTCGGGTGGGCCGGGCACGCGCCCGTACACCGCGGAACTGCGGACCGTGCTCGGTCTGGGCGAGTCCTACCCGGGCGACGCAGGCGTGCTGGCCTCGCTGCTGCTGAACCGGATCACCCTGCAGCCGGGCGAGGGTCTCTACGTCGCGGCCGGGAACCTGCACGCGTACCTGCACGGGCTCGCCGTCGAGGTGATGGCGAACTCGGACAACGTGTTGCGTGGCGGGCTCACCCCCAAGCACGTCGACGTGCCGGAGCTGTTGCGGGTGCTCGACTTCGAGCCGCTCACCGGTCCGGTGCTGACGCCGTCCGCGGTCCCCGGTACCGCCACCGTCGTCTACGAGACGCCCGCGCCCGAGTTCGCGCTGACCCGGGTGGACCTGGACCGGTCCGGCGATCGGCAACCCGCCTCGGTGGAGTTCGAACTAGCCGGTCCGCGGATACTGTTGTGCACCTCGGGATCAGTCACACTTCGGAGCGGCGGAAAGACCCTGGAGCTCGAGCAGGGCGCCGCGGCGTGGATCGCGGCCTCGGATCCCGAGCTCGTGGCCGTCGCCCGGACGTCGACCGCGCAGGTGTTCAGCGCCGCAGTCGGGTGAACACCAGGGCACCCGCCTCGTAGCCGACGCGCCACCGGGGCGAAACCTCGTGTGAGGGGTGCCTGGCGCAATAGGCTTGGCCGCATTCCCTCACGAGGAGGCAGCGATGGGATCCGGGATTTTCAGAACGAAGTCGGTCGAGCAGTCGATCGCGGACACCGACGAGCCGGACAGCAAGCTCCGGAAGGATCTCACGGCCTGGGACCTGACGGTCTTCGGCGTCGCGGTGGTCGTCGGCGCGGGCATCTTCACGCTGACCGCGCGTACCGCGGGCAATGTCGCCGGGCCGTCGGTTTCGCTCGCATTCGTGCTCGCCGCGATCGCGTGCGGACTTGCCGCGCTGTGTTACGCGGAATTCGCGTCGACCGTCCCGGTCGCAGGCAGCGCGTACACCTTCTCCTACGCCACCTTCGGCGAGTTCGTCGCCTGGATCATCGGCTGGGACCTCATCCTGGAATTCGCCTTGGCCGCCTCGGTGGTGGCCAAGGGTTGGTCGCTGTACCTCGGCAACGTGATCGGCGCCGAGGGATCGACCGTCATCGAGCTGGGGCCGATCGACTTCGACTGGGGATCGGTGCTGCTGATCGCGGGACTGACGGTGGTCCTCGCAACCGGCACCAAGCTCTCGTCCCGGGTCTCGGCCGTCATCACCGGGATCAAGGTGGGTGTCGTCCTGCTGGTGATCGTGGTGGGCGCCTTCTACATCAGCAAGGACAACTACTCGCCGTACATCCCGCCGTCGCAGCCAGGTGAGACCGGCGAGGGCATCCATCAGTCGCTGTTCTCCTACCTGACGGGCGCGGGCGGCAGCACCTACGGCTGGTACGGCCTGCTCGCCGCCTCCAGCCTGGTCTTCTTCGCGTTCATCGGATTCGACGTCGTGGCCACCACGGCGGAGGAGACGAAGAACCCCCAGAAGGCCCTGCCGCGCGGCATCCTCGGATCCCTGGCCATCGTCACCGTCCTGTACGTCGCGGTGACGATGGTGCTCACCGGGATGGTCAAGTACACCGATCTCGCGGGCGAGAGCTCGACGCTCGCAACGGCATTCGAGATCCACGGGATCACCTGGGCTCAGTGGGTGATCAACCTCGGTGCCCTCGCCGGTCTCACCACGGTCGTCCTGGTGATGCTGCTCGGTCAGACCCGGGTGCTGTTCGCGATGTCCAGGGACGGACTGATGCCGAGAAAGCTGGCGCACACGGGTCCGCACGGGACCCCGGTGCGGATCACCGTCATCGTCGGTGTGGTCTCCGCCCTGCTGGCCGGCTTCTTCCCGATGGGCACGCTCGAAGAGATGGTCAACATCGGCACCCTCTTCGCCTTCGTGCTCGTGTGCCTCGGGGTGATCATCCTGCGTCGCACGCGGCCCGACCTGCCGCGTGGCTTCAAGGTGCCCCTGGTGCCGCTGGTCCCGATCCTCGCGGTGCTCGCCTGCCTGTGGCTGATGCTCAACCTGTCGGTGGAGACCTGGATCCGCTTCGTCGTCTGGATGGCCATCGGCATCGTCGTCTATTTCCTCTACGGATACCGGCATTCGATGGTGGGCAAGCGGGCCACGCCCCCGCCTGGGGTGGAGGCCGAGGCGCTCGGCCACCTCGGTGGTCCCGAAGGGCCAGGTGGGGTCGGGCTCTGACCCCGGCCGATCAGACCGAACCCTTGTGCTGCGAACACCCCGCCAGATCAACCGGCGGGGTGTTCGGCGTTTACCGGCCACCGAGTCCAGGCCGTGAGCCCGACCGACGTTTGTACAAATCTCTAGATTTGTATAGACGACGGACAAGATATGGCATATCGTCCATATCTACGTGGTTCACCTCACAGCTGTGGGCCCGTCTCAGAGGAGGCAGTCGTGGCAATGCAGGTCGATCCGGGGGCGCAGGCACCCGCCGAGCAATGGCGAGACAAGAAGCGGCATCTGTGGTTGCTGGGGCTGATCCCGCCTACAGCCGTCTTCCTCGCGGCCGGGCTGGTCTGGGGATTCAACGAGCTGGGTTGGTCCGCGGTCTCGCCGGTGTGGTGGTGGATCGGGCCGATCCTCGTCTACGGTCTGCTGCCGCTGCTCGACATCTTCTTCGGGCCGGACGGCCAGAACCCGCCGGAGGAGGTGATGGAGCGGCTCGAGAACGACAAGTACTACCGGTACTGCACGTACGTCTACATCCCGTTCCAGCTCGCGAGCCTGGTGTTCGCCTGCTATCTGTGGACCGCGGACAACCTCGCCTGGCTCGGAATCGAGGGCGGTCTGGGACTCGCCTCCAAGATCGGGCTCGCGCTCAGCATCGGGGTGATGGGCGGTATCGGCATCAACACCGCGCACGAACTCGGCCACAAGAAGGACGAGCTCGAGCGCTGGCTGTCCAAGATCACCCTGGCCCAGACCTTCTACGGGCACTTCTACATCGAGCACAACCGCGGCCATCACGTCCGCGTGTCCACTCCGGAGGACCCGGCCAGCGCCCGATTCGGCGAGACCTTCTGGACCTTTCTGCCGCGCAGTGTCTGGGGCAGCCTGAAGTCGTCGTGGGAGCTGGAGAAGACCCGCATGGAGCGCCTCGGCAAGAGCACGTGGAGCATCCACAACGACGTGCTCAACGCCTGGCTGATGTCCGTCGTCCTGTACGTCGCGCTCGTGGCCGGGTTCGGCTGGGAGGTGCTGCCCTTCCTGCTGCTGCAGGCCGTCTACGGCTTCTCGCTGCTGGAGACCGTGAACTACCTCGAGCACTACGGACTGCTTCGTCAGAAGACCGCGAGCGGCCGCTACGAGCGCTGCGCCCCGGTGCACAGCTGGAACTCGGATCACATCTGCACCAACATCTTCCTGTACCACCTGCAGCGGCACAGCGACCATCACGCCAACCCGACGCGGCGCTACCAGACCCTGCGCAGCATGGACGGCGCGCCGAACCTGCCGAGCGGCTACGCCAGCATGATCTCCCTCGCGTACTTCCCGCCGGTCTGGCGCAAGGTGATGGACAAGCGCGTCCTCGACCACTACGACGGCGACATCACCCGGGTGAACGTCCAGCCGGCCAAGCGTGAGCGGATCCTCGCCCGCTACGGGGCGGCGTGATCATGGCTGCCTACCAGTGCCCGGTGTGTGACTACCTCTACGACGAATTGAAAGGTGCCCCGAGAGAAGGATTCCCGGCCGGCACCCCATGGGATTCGGTTCCCGACGACTGGTGCTGCCCGGACTGCGGAGTGCGGGAGAAGATCGATTTCGAGAGGACTGCGTGATGAAGCTCTACCGCTGTGTCCAGTGTGGTTTCGAGTACGACGAGGAGCTGGGGTGGCCCGAGGACGGCATCGCGCCCGGCACCAGGTGGGACGACATCCCCGATGACTGGAGCTGCCCCGACTGCGGCGCGGCCAAGGCCGATTTCGAGATGGTCGAGGTTGCCCGCTCGTGAGCTCCATCGTGATCGTCGGCACCGGGGTCGCCGGGATCACCGCTGCCGAAACGCTACGGGCGGAGGGCTTCTCGGGATCGGTGACCGTGATCGGCGACGATCCCGCGCATCCGTACCGCAGGCCCGCCCTCTCGAAGGATTTGTTGCTCGGGACGATGCCTGCGGAGAAGGCCCGGCTCCGCGGGCTCGACTACTGGACGGAGCGAGGGATCGAGTTCCGCACGTCGGTGGCGGTCCTCTCGATCGACGTTGCCGGCCGATCGGTCCGGCTCGACACCGGCGAGGAGCTGCCCTACGACGCCCTGCTCCTCGCGACCGGCGGCCGGGCTCGCGGCATCGAGCACTCGGCCGGTGACGCCGTGCTGGCGCTGCGGTCGATGCACGACGTGGGACCGCTGCGCGCCGCCATCGAACGGACCAACTCGATCCTGGTGATCGGGGCCGGCCTGATCGGTTCCGAGGTCGCGGCCACCGCCAGGAGTCTCGGTGCCGAGGTGACGATGCTCGAAGCGGCGCCCGCGCCGCTGCACCGGGTACTCCCACCGCAGGTCGGCGAGCTCTACGAGCAGATCCACCGCGAGAACGGCGTGGCGCTGCACACCTCGGTGCGGCTCGACGAGCTCGACTCGGACGGCGCGGGCGGGGTGCGTGCCTCCGCCGACGACGGGAGGACGTGGTCCGCGGGCGCGGCGCTCCTCGCGGTCGGAATGGTGCCGAACACGCTCCTCGCCGAGCGGGCCGGGCTCACCACCGCAGACGGGATCGTGGTCGACGAGGGCTACGCCACCTCGGAGCCCGGTGTGTACGCGGCGGGGGACGTGGCCAACTGCCCGAATCTCGTGCTGGGCGGCAGGCATCGAACCGAGCACTGGAACTCCGCGCAGACCCAGGGCGCCGCTGCCGCGCGCGCGATGCTCGCGGGTCTGGACGGTGCGGCGCTCGCACCGGCACGCGAGGTGCCCTGGTGCTGGTCCTCGCAGTACGGGCTCAACCTCCAGATCGCGGGGTGGCCGCATGCCGACGACGACACCGTCGTTCGGGGCAGCATCGCCGAGCGTGACTTCACCCTGCTCACGCGGCGGGCCGGCCGATTGGTCGGCGCGGTGACCCTCGGCAGGCCCAAGGACCTCCGCGCGGCGCGGGTCCTGATCGGCGAGCACCCGGCGATCGATCCGGCGCTGCTGGCGGATGAGAGCCAGGACCTGACGGCGTTGAGTCAGCGGGTCCCTGTTTGACGGCCCGGATGCATGCTGCCACTCTCGCCACCATGGCACCGACGAACCGAATCCCGTTCCAACAGGCGACCCGCACGCTGCTGCGGGATTCGGTTCTCGGTGCGATGAGGGACCTGCTGTCGGTCAAGGACTGGTCCGAGGTGACCATGACCGACATCGCGGCCGAAGCCGGGGTCAGCAGGCAGACCGTCTACAACGAGTTCAAGTCCAGGCAGGGTCTTGCGCAGGCGTACGCGTTGCAGCTGGCGGACCGCTTCGTCGGAGCCATCGAGGACTCCATCTACGGCAACGCGGGCAGGCCGCACGTGGCCCTGGTCGAGGCGTTCACCACGTTCTTCCAGCAGAGCGCCTCCGATCCGCTGGTCCAGTCGCTGCTCACCGGGGAAGCCAAGCCGGACCTGCTGCGACTGATCACCACCGACAGTGCCCCATTGCTCGACCACGCCTCGGCCAGGCTGGCGGAAACATTGGAGCGCAGCTGGATTCAGGCCTCGCCTGCCGACGCCGGGATCCTCAGTCGGGGGATCGTCAGGCTGGCGATCAGTTACATCTCGATGCCACCGGATTCGGATCGCAACGTGGCCGAGGACCTGGCCCGGATCTTCGTGCCCTTCATCGATGCGATCGTCGGCGCCGGCGAGGCGTAACTCGCGCGCCCGCCTCAGGAGGAAACCCGATAGCCTTACCCGAGATATCGGCAACCAGGAGAGGCAGATGACGACCTCAGTGTCTGAGAACAAGCTCGAGGCGGATACCCGCAACGGAATCGATTACAAGGTGGCGGACCTTTCGCTCGCCGAGTTCGGCCGCAAGGAGATCCGTCTCGCCGAGCACGAGATGCCGGGCCTGATGGCCCTTCGTCGTGAGTACGCCGAGGTCCTGCCGCTCAAGGGTGCCCGCATCTCCGGGTCCCTGCACATGACGATCCAGACGGCCGTGCTGATCGAGACGCTGGCCGCGCTCGGCGCCGAGGTCCGCTGGGCCTCGTGCAACATCTTCTCCACCCAGGATCACGCCGCGGCCGCGATCGTCGTCGGCCCGCACGGCACCCCGGAGGAGCCCAAGGGCATCCCCGTGTTCGCCTGGAAGGGTGAGACGCTGGAGGAGTACTGGTGGGCGGCCGAGCAGATGCTCACCTGGCCGGGCGAGCCCGCGAACATGATCCTCGATGACGGCGGCGACGCCACCATGCTGGTGCTCAAGGGTGCGCAGTTCGAGAAGGCGGGCGTCGTGGCGCCCACCGACGACGAGCACGACTCGGACGAGTACAAGGTGTTCCTCGCGCTGTTGCGCAACTCGCTCGAGGCCGACAAGTCCAAGTGGACGACGATTGCGGAGTCCGTCAAGGGCGTCACCGAGGAGACCACCACAGGCGTGCTCCGCCTGTACCAGGTGGCGGCCGCCGGTGAGCTGACGTTCCCGGCCATCAACGTCAACGACTCGGTGACCAAGAGCAAGTTCGACAACAAGTACGGCACCCGGCACTCGCTGCTCGACGGCATCAACCGCGGCACCGACGTGCTGATCGGCGGCAAGGCGGCGCTCGTCTGCGGCTACGGCGACGTCGGCAAGGGCTGCGCGGAGGCGCTGCGCGGCCAGGGCGCACGGGTCGCGGTGACGGAGATCGACCCCATCAACGCCCTGCAGGCCCTGATGGACGGCTTCGAGGTCAAGACCGTTGAGGAGGCGATCGGCTGGGCCGACATCGTCATCACCTCGACGGGCAACAAGGACATCATCACCTTCGAGCACATGAAGCAGATGAAGCACCAGGCGATCCTGGGCAACATCGGCCACTTCGACAACGAGATCGACATGGCAGGCCTGGAGCGTGCAGCCGACGTCACCCGCGTCAACATCAAGCCGCAGGTCGACGAGTTCACGTTCGCGGACGGCCACTCGATCATCGTGCTGTCCGAGGGACGCCTGCTGAACCTGGGCAACGCCACCGGCCACCCCTCGTTCGTGATGAGCAACAGCTTCTCCAACCAGGTCATCGCCCAGATCGAGCTGTGGACGAAGCCGGAGGAGTACGACAACGAGGTCTACCGTCTGCCCAAGCACCTGGACGAGAAGGTCGCGAAGATCCACGTCGAGGCGCTCGGCGGCTCCCTGACCAAGCTCAGCAAGGACCAGGCCGAGTACATCGGCGTGGACGTCGAGGGCCCGTACAAGCCCGAGCACTACCGGTACTGAGCAACACCGCAGTGGGAACACTGATCGCGCTGGAGGGTCTCGACGGCGCGGGCAAGCGGACGCTGGTCGACAAGCTCGTCTCCGAGCTCACGTCGGCCGGCGTCCGCGTCGCGGTGCACACCTTTCCCCGCTACGGCGTCTCGATCCACGCGGATCTCGCGGCCGAGGCGTTGAAGGGCGCCCACGGTGACCTGGCCGAGTCGGTCCACGCGATGGCCGTGCTCTTCGCGCTCGACCGAGGTGGCGCGGTGGCGGAACTGACGGACCTGCTCGAGCGACACGACATCGTGCTGCTCGACAGGTACGTGGCCTCCAACGCGGCCTACGGGGCGGCGCGCCTGCGGCAGGGGCCGGACGGCGAGTTCGTCCGGTGGGTGGGCGAGTTGGAGTTCGACCGTCTCGGACTGCCACGACCGGCGCTGCAGATGCTGCTCGACGTGCCCGTCGAACTCGCGCGGGCGCGGGCGCTGGCCAGGGAGGCCTCCGACTCGACTCGTGAACTTGACGCCTACGAGCGGGACTCGGACCTGCAGAGCAGGACCGGTGCCGTGTACCGGGGACTGGCTCAGCTGGAGTGGGTCTCGAGCTGGAAGCTGATCGACCCGAACGTCGATCCGGCGGCACTCGCCGCGGATCTGGCACAGTGGATATGACGACACACTGCGCCGGACCTCACGCAACGACGGGTTCCGGCGTCCCGAGATGACACGATAGGGATATGAAGCCACGCATTCTGGTTGTCGATGACGACACGGCTCTGGCCGAGATGCTCACCATCGTGCTCCGCGGGGAGGGCTTCGAGCCCTTCGTCGTCGGCGACGGCACGCAGGCGCTGACCGCGGTCCGAGAGATCCGGCCCGACCTGGTGCTCCTTGACCTGATGCTGCCGGGGATGAACGGCATCGACGTGTGCCGGGTGCTGCGTGCCGACTCCGGGGTCCCGATCGTGATGCTGACCGCCAAGACGGACACCGTCGACGTGGTGCTCGGGCTCGAGTCGGGTGCCGACGACTACATCATGAAGCCCTTCAAGCCGAAGGAACTCGTGGCCCGCGTGCGCGCCCGGCTGCGGCGTACCGAGGACGAGCCCGCCGAGCTGCTCAGCATCGCGGACATCGTCATCGACGTGCCCGCCCACAAGGTCACCCGTGAGGGCCAGCTCATCGCCCTCACGCCCCTCGAGTTCGACCTCCTTGTCGCCCTGGCCCGCAAGCCCCGCCAGGTCTTCACCCGCGAGGTCCTGCTCGAGCAGGTGTGGGGATATCGCCACGCCGCCGACACCCGCCTGGTCAACGTCCACGTCCAGCGGCTGCGCGCCAAGGTCGAAACCGATCCTGAGAATCCCGAAGTGGTGCTCACGGTCAGGGGGGTCGGCTACAAGGCCGGACCGCCGTGATCCGATTCTCTCGTACGCGGCGGCGTATCAACGGAACCTTCACGCCGCTGCTGCGTCGTTGCAAGGACCTGAGTCATTCGCTCGGGCACCTGTGGCGGCGTTCACTGCAGCTCCGGGTCGTGGTCTCGACCCTGACGCTGTCGCTGGTGGTCATCACCATTCTCGGCGTGGTGCTGACCAGCCAGATCACCGATCGCCTGCTCGAGGCGAAGATCACCGCCGCCACCGAGGAGATGGACAGGGCCAGGGGCACCGTGCAGGCCGAGTTGGCGGGAGCCGACGACGGCACCTCGCTCGGGACCCAGCTCGACCAAGCCCGCGCGGCGCTGACGAACCGGAAGGGCGATGCGGGCGCGGCCTCGGGTGCGGCCGGAACCTTCACCCCTGTCCTGGTGGCACCGGCGGAACCGCCGCGTCAAACCGAGTCCAGCGGTCCGATCGAGCAGATCCCGGGCAATCTCAGGGAGTTCGTCAGGAGGGATCAGGTCAGCTACCAGTTCGCGACGGTCTCGGATCCGGAGGGCTATTCCGGTCCGGCGCTGATCGTCGGTAGCCCGGTGTCGTCCGACGTCGCAGGCCTGCAGCTCTACCTCGTGTTCCCGCTGGGGGCCGAGGAGAAGAGCCTGTCGCTGATGCGCGGCACCATGCTCATCGGCGGCGCGGTGCTGTTGGTGTTGCTGGCCGCGATCTCGATGCTCGTCGCGCGGCAGGTGGTGCTCCCGATCCGGTCGGCATCGCGGATCGCGGAGCGTTTCGCGGACGGCAGGCTCAAGGAGCGGATGCCGGTCCGTGGCGAGGACGACATGGCCAGGCTGGCCGTCTCGTTCAACGACATGGCGGAGAGCCTGTCCAAACAGATCACCCAGCTCGAGGAGTTCGGCAACCTCCAGAAGCGGTTCACCTCGGACGTCAGCCACGAGCTGCGGACCCCGCTGACCACCGTGCGGATGGCCGCGGAGCTGATCCACGACGGCAGCGCGGACCTGGATCCGGCCATGCGCCGCTCCTCCCAGCTGCTCGTCGCCGAACTGGACCGGTTCGAGTCGCTGCTGAACGACCTGCTGGAGATCAGCCGCCACGACGCGGGCGTCGCCGAACTTGCCAATGAGCAACTGGATCTGCGGATGAGCGCGCGGGCCGCGGTGTCGACGATCCGCCACCTCGCCCGCGAATCCTCGACCGAGCTGATCCTCGATCTGCCGGAAGAGCCGGTGATCGCGTCCGTCGATCCCCGCCGGGTCGAGCGCATCCTGCGGAACCTGCTCGCCAACGCGATCGACCACAGCGAAGGACAGCCGGTGTTGCTGCGGCTGCGCGCGGACGCCGACGCGGCGGCATTCATCGTGCGGGATCAGGGGATCGGACTTCGCCCAGGCGAGGAGAAGCTGGTGTTCAACAGGTTCTGGCGGTCGGACCCGTCCCGGGTGCGCCGCTCCGGGGGTACCGGGCTCGGCCTGGCCATCAGCCTCGAGGACGCCCGGCTGCACGACGGCCGACTCGAGGCGTGGGGCGAGCCGGGGGAGGGCGCATGCTTCCGGTTGACGCTGCCCCTGGTGCGCGGCCACAAGATCACCAGCAGCCCACTGCCGCTCAAGCCGTCGACCCGCAAACACGCTCAGGGGCAGCCGATCCCGGGGACCGCCCGATCCGACGACGGGCTCGAGACGCAAAGCGAGTCGCTCGACCCCGATGAGGCGAGCAGCGTGCCGATGCTCAGGGAGCGGCCATGAAGATACGGATCGCCGCGGCGCTGGCGTCGGTTTTCCTGCTTGCCGGCTGCGCCAGCCTCCCCGACTCGTCCACCCCGCAGGCGATCGGCACCATCGCGCCCAGCCCGGTCACCGGGGAGGTGCCGGTGCCGCTGCCGGGCCGCGAGCCGAATCTGTTGCTGCGGGACTTCTTCGCGGCCAGCACGGACCCCGTGAACCGGCACGCCGCGGCGCGCCAGTTCCTGACCCCGACCGCGGCGGAGCACTGGGACGACGCCGCGAGCACGACCATCGTCGACAAGGTGGATGTGCTCGAGGAACAGCGCAACGGCGACACGGCCACCTTCACCATCCGCGCGAACAAGGTCGGTCAGCTCGAACCCGGCGGGTCCTACCAGGCGACCGAGGGAAATTTCGAGGCCAAGGTCCACCTGCGCCGAAGCGACGGTCAGTGGCGGATCGACGAGCTCCCGCCCGGCGTGATCATGGACCGGCCGCAGTTCCTCAAGACCTATCAGCGCAACGCCCTCTATTTCGTCGCTCCCGGCGAGAGCATGGTCGTGCCCGACCTGCGCTGGATCTCGGCCCGCCAGGAGAATCTCCCGGAGCGGCTGGTGGAGCTGCTCATCGCCGGCCCCAAGGCGGTGCTGTCCAACGCGGTCGAGAACGAGCTGGCAGGCCTGTCGCTGCGCGCGCCGGTCACCAAGGCCGATGGCAGGACCGAGGGCGTCGGCATCGGGTTCGGCGGCGTCCGCATCGACTTCCAGGGCGCGCAGGGACTCGACCAGCATCAGCGCGAGCTGCTCGCGGCGCAGGTCGTGTGGACCCTCGCCACCGCAGAGATCTCCGGGCCGTACGTGCTGCTCGCCGACGGAAAGCCGCTCGACGAGCGGTTCCCGCAGGGATGGAGCACCGCCGACGTCGCCTCGACCAACCCGACCGCTTCGGTGAGTGGGGTCGTCGGGCTGAACGCGCTACGGGACGGGGCGTTGGTCAGCGTGACCGATACCGGCGTGTTGCCGAGGCCCGGCTACTTCGGCTCGGCGACGAGCCTCGAGTCGATCGCGTTGTCCCGCGACGGCAAGTGGGCGGCAGGCGTGTCGGCCGCGGGACAGGCGTCAGGGACGGTTCGGACGCTGATGGCAGGCCCGATCGACGGTGACGCGGTGCCGCTGCTCCAGGGCAGTTCCATCACCAGGCCCACCTGGTCGCCCGACAACGGGTCCGTCTGGGCCGTGGTGGACGGTTCCCGGGTGGTCCGCGCCGAGCGGGACCCGGCGGGCCAGATGTCCGTTCAGTCCGTCGACTCGGCCGCGATCGCGGGGCTGGGCGGGTCCATCACCGAACTGCGGCTGTCCCGAGACGGGGTTCGGGCGGCGATCATCGTCGACGGCAAGGTGTACGTGACGACCGCAGAGCGGCGTCCGGACGGCCAATACCAGCTCACGAACCCACGGCCGGCCGCGGTCGGTCTCGGCAGCCCGGCGGTGTCGCTGGACTGGAGTGGTGGCGATTCCGTGGTGGTGGTCCGGGCGGCGTCCGAGATCCCGGTGGTCATGGTGTCGCAGGACGGCTCCCGGATGGACGCGCTGCCGAGCCGGAACCTGACGTCGCCGGTCGACTCCGTCGATGCCTCCCCGACGACGGTGTTCGTCGGAGATGCGCGCGGGGTGTTCCAGCTCAACAACAACGACCCGGCGTCCGACCGGTACTGGCGCGAGGTGCCGGGACTGACGGGGGTCAAGGCCACCCCCGTGCTGCCCGGCTGACTGTCGTAGCGCGGGTGCACACTGCGGTGCATGCGCGCGCTCGTCGACCTGATCCTGCCCCGCGAGTGCGGAGGCTGCGGGGCGGTCGGCACCGACTGGTGTGACCGCTGCCGGGCGGAGCTGTCGAGCGACCCCTTGCGGCTCGCTCCCCGCCTCGATCCGGGGGTTCCGGCGTGGGCGCTGGGGCCGCACACGGGTCCGCGGCGGAGCGCGGTGATCGCCGCCAAGGAACGCGGACGCAGGGACCTGGCGAGGCCCCTCGGGCGCGCATTGGCGGGTGCGCTGGAACGGCTTCGAGAACTCGGAGAGATCGACCCGCCGGAACTCGCCGGATTGACCTTGGTGCCCGCGCCGACACGGGCGAGGGCGGCGCGGGCGCGCGGGGGAGACCCGGTGACGCGGGCGGCGCTCGCTGCGGTGTCGGCGCTGTCGCCAGAACCGGTTGCGTTGTTGCCGATTCTGAAATTCACTCGGGGAGTTCAGGATTCGGTCGGACTCTCGGCACGGGCGCGCGTCGAGAACCTGTCGGGTCGGATCCGTGTGGCCCCGGGTGCGCGAACCGGCCGGTCTGCTTGCGTGGTTCTCGTCGACGACGTTTTGACCACCGGGGCGACGGTCTCGGAGTCCGTGCGGGTCCTCGCCGGGAGCGGTGTCATGGTCGATGCCGTCCTTGTGATCGGCGCCGCATGAATCAATCGGGGAGAACGCTGGCACTCGCGTCCAGTTCGGACTAGCGTCGCCAACACAACCGACGACACGGGCGGGAGGTGATACCCCAACCCTGGTGCCGGGCGGTCCCCTCCCGGCACAGATCACCCGCCGACTGTCACCGCGGTGACTCGGCCGTAACCTGGAGGTACCGTGACGAACCCTTCAAAAGCCTCGGTTTTTTTCGAAGAAGAGACGGACTCGGCCGGGCAGCCTGACGGCCCGCGCGCCGACATTGTGGTGAAGGGCCGCAATGTCGAGGTCCCCGACCACTTCCGTGTATACGTCTCAGAGAAGCTGGCTCGGCTCGAGCGCTTCGATCCCACGATCTACCTCTTCGACGTGGAGCTCTATCACGAGCGCAATCGACGGCAGGCCAAGAGCTGCCAGCGCGTCGAGATCACCGCCAGGGGCAAGGGCCCCGTCGCAAGGGCTGAGGCCACCGCCGACAGTTTCTACGCGGCATTCGAGGGCGTCACCACGAAGCTGGAGAGCAGACTGCGCCGCACCAAGGATCGGCGCCGCGTCCACTATGGCGACAAGACACCGGTCTCTGTGGCCGAGGCGACCGCGGCCCTCGCGGAGGACGATTCCCTGGCGATTTCGCCCGACCTGTCACTCGAATCCGAGACCGTGCCGCCCGACGGCCCAGGTCAGGTCGTGCGGACCAAGGTGCACACCGCAGCGCCGATGAGCGTCGATGACGCCCTGTACGAGATGGAACTGGTCGGCCACGACTTCTTCTTGTTCTACGACAAGGAATCGGATCGGCCCTCTGTCGTCTACAGGCGACACGCGTTCGACTATGGCCTGATCCGACTGGCCTGACCCCGGTCAATTGAGTTAGCGCCTACCATGGAGCCGGTCGGGAGAGAACTCTCCCGACCGGCTCCACTGTGTACACCACCTGCCCGCCGAGGATTGAGGACGTTTAAGCCCGTGCCGTCGTTGTCGCTTTCGAAGCTGCTCCGTGTTGGTGAAGGTCGCATGGTCAAGCGGCTCAAGCACATCGCCGAGCACGTATCCACCATCTCGCCCGATGTGGAAGCCCTGTCCGATGCCCAACTCCACGCGAAGACGGCGGAGTTCCGGGAGCGGTACGCCCGCGGGGAGACCCTCGACGAGCTGCTGCCCGAGGCGTTCGCAGTGGCCAAGGAGGCTTCCTGGCGGGTGCTCGGCCAGAAGCACTACACCGTTCAGGTCATGGGCGGCGCGGCGCTGCACTTCGGGAACGTCGCCGAGATGAAGACCGGTGAGGGCAAGACCCTGACCTGTGTGCTCCCGGCCTACCTCAACGCGATCGCAGGCGACGGCGTGCACGTGGTCACGGTGAACGACTACCTGGCCAAGCGCGACTCCGAGTGGATGGGCCGTGTGCACCGCTTCCTCGGCCTCGAGACCAGCGTGATCCTGTCCGGGATGACCCCGGCCGAGCGACGCACGGCGTACGCGGCCGACATCACCTACGGCACCAACAACGAGTTCGGCTTCGACTACCTGCGCGACAACATGACGCACAGCCTCGACGACCTGGTGCAGCGCGGCCACAACTTCGCCATCGTCGACGAGGTCGACTCGATCCTCATCGACGAGGCTCGCACACCGCTGATCATCTCCGGCCCGGCCGACGCCTCCAGCAAGTGGTACGGCGAGTTCGCCCGCATCGCGCCGCTGCTCAAGCGCGATGTGCACTACGAGGTCGACATCAAGAAGCGCACGGTCGGCGTGCACGAGGCGGGTGTCGAGCTCGTCGAGGATCAGCTCGGCATCGACAACCTCTACGAGGCCGCGAACTCGCCGCTGGTCAGCTACCTGAACAACTCGGTCAAGGCCAAGGAGCTCTACCAGAAGGACAAGGACTACATCGTCCGCGACGGCGAGGTCATCATCGTCGACGAGTTCACCGGACGTATCCTGGTCGGCCGCCGCTACAACGAGGGCATGCACCAGGCCATCGAGGCCAAGGAAAAGGTCGAGATCAAGGCCGAGAACCAGACCCTCGCCACGATCACCCTGCAGAACTACTTCCGCCTCTACGACAAGCTCTCGGGCATGACCGGTACCGCCGAGACGGAGGCCGCCGAGCTGCACCAGACCTACGGCCTCGGCGTGATCCCGATCCCGACGAACCGTCCGATGGTCCGCGTCGATCAGGGCGACCTGATCTACAAGACCGAGGAGGCGAAGTTCGCCGCCGTCGTCGACGACGTCGTCGAGCGCCACCAGAAGGGCCAGCCGGTCCTCATCGGCACCACCAGCGTCGAGCGCTCGGAGTACCTGTCCAAGCAGTTCACCAAGCGCGGTGTCGTACACAGCGTGCTCAACGCGAAGTTCCACGAGCAGGAGGCGACCATCGTCGCCGAGGCCGGCCGGACCGGCGCGGTCACCGTTGCCACCAACATGGCAGGCCGTGGCACCGACGTCGTGCTGGGCGGAAACCCGGACATCCTCGCCGACCTGCACCTGCGCAAGAAGGGGCTGGACCCCGTCGAGACCCCCGACGACTACGAGGCCGCGTGGGAGCCCGCGCTCGAGGAGGTCAAGGCCCAGGTCAAGGCGGACGCGGAGGATGTGCGCGCGGCCGGTGGACTCTACGTGCTCGGCACCGAGCGGCACGAGTCCCGCCGCATCGACAACCAGCTCCGAGGCCGTTCCGGCCGCCAGGGCGACCCGGGCGAGTCCCGCTTCTACCTGTCGCTCGGCGACGAGTTGATGCGACGGTTCAACGGCGCTGCCCTCGAGTCGATCATGACGCGCCTCAACCTGCCCGACGACGTGCCGATCGAGGCGAAGATGGTGTCCAAGGCCATCAAGAGCGCCCAGACGCAGGTCGAGCAGCAGAACTTCGAGATCCGCAAGAACGTCCTGAAGTACGACGAGGTGATGAACCAGCAGCGCACGGTCATCTATGCCGAGCGTCGCCAGATCCTCGAGGGCGAGGACATGGAGGGTCAGGTCGAGGGCATGATCACCGACGTGGTCACCGCCTACGTCGACGGCGCCACCGCCGAGGGCTACGTGGAGGACTGGGACCTCGAGCAGCTGTGGACGGCGCTCAAGACGCTGTACCCGGTTGGCATCGACCACAAGGAGCTGACCGGCGAGACCGAGATCGGCGAGCGCGGCGATCTCACTCGCGAGGAACTGCGCGATGCGCTGCTGGCGGACGTGCGGGCGGCCTACGACGCACGCGAGCGACAGATCGACGAGATCGCAGGCGAGAACGGGATGCGTGAACTCGAGCGTCGCGTGCTGCTGTCGGTGCTCGACCGGAAGTGGCGTGAGCACCTCTACGAGATGGACTACCTCAAGGAGGGCATCGGCCTGCGGGCGATGGCCCAGCGTGACCCGCTGGTCGAGTACCAGCGCGAGGGCTTCGACATGTTCACCGCGATGCTGGAGGGCCTGAAGGAGGAGTCGGTCGGATTCCTGTTCAACCTGCAGGTCGAGGCCGCGCCCGCGGCGGAACCGGAGCATTCGGGTTGGACGGCCGCCGCAACCGCGGCGCGGCAGGCGCCCGCCGCGCTGCCGACCGAGGAGCCCGCTCCCGCGGCCCCAGCCGCACCGGCCGCGCTGCGTGCCAAGGGACTCGAAGCATCGGAGGAGACCAGGCTGACCTACTCGGGTCCCGCCGAGGACGGCAACGCTCAGGTCCGTCGGACCGCCGCGGGTGCAGGCGAGGGTTCCCGGCGCGAGCGCCGACAGGCCGGACGGTCCAAGCGCAAGAAGTGACCGGCCTCAGCCGACCTGTAGTGAAGTGACACGCCAGCCGCCGAGAGCTTTCCCGGCGGCTGGCGTGCGTTCGATGCGGGCCGCGACCGCGAACATCCGCGGCCCGCGCGAGTAGCTGCCGAACACCTCGGCGGAATCGGCTCCGCTCGGTCGCAGGTGTACGCGGCCCAGGCAGGCGACGCCGAGCCCACGGGCGGGCAGGGGGCGCTGGGCCAGCGTGCCGACGAGGCCGACCAGCGCGGGCGCCAGCAGCGGCCGCAGCTGCGCAGGCGGACGCCGACGGTCGAGTACCTCGAGCGTCAGCCGGAGGGCGTGCTCGGCGAACCGTTGCGACTCGGGGTCGATGGCGACGGCCGCGGCCGGTGGCCTCCCGTGATCGCGACCGTTGCCGGGGGATCGACCGCTGTGCGGCGAGCGGGTCGGAGCGCGGTGGGCGGCGGCGCGAGACTCGGTCCTGCCCGCGATGGGCGGTTCGCATCGCGGGGCCTGGGTCAAGAACCTGTGGGTGTCACGCATGAGGGACGTCTCCTGTCTCGACGGGCGGCTCGTGACGAGTCGCCGGGCAGCGATGCCGAGTCCGAGGAGAGGCCGGACGGACAGAAGGATTGCACGGATCAGGAAGCGGCGCGCGGGTTCTCGCGAACCTCATCGCGCGCGGATGTTCCCGGAGCCATAGGGTGGGCGGATGCAAGGGTTGGTTGTGGACTTCGGCGGCGTGCTGGCCGGGCCGGGCTCGGACCGTGCGGGAATGACCGCGATCATCGGGGCGCTTCGCGCGGTCGGGGTGCGCTCGGCCATCCTCAGCAACGACCCCGGCGGGCCTACGGGTGCGGACCTGCGCGGGCTCGGCAACGGGGTTCTGGTCGACGAGGTGGTGCTCTCCGGCGACGTCGGACTGGCCAAGCCCGATCCGCAGATCTATCGGCTGACCGCGGATCGTCTCGGACTGGCGCCGGTGGACTGCGTGTTCGTCGACGATCTGGCGGTCAACGTCCGCGGCGCCGCCGCGTCTGGGATGGTCGGGGTACACCACGTGGATCCGGAGACCACGGCAACGGAACTGCGAATACTCTTCGATCTCGGGCAGGCGGTGCCGGTGCAATGGTGAACAGGCTGACCACACTCGACGCGTCGTTCTATTTCCTCGAGGCGAGCAACACCCCGATGCATCTCGGTTCGCTGTCGATCCTGCAGCCGCCGCGGTCGGGTCTCGACTACGAGGACCTGCTGACCCGGGTCGAGAACCGACTCGCGCTGGTGCCGCGCTATCGGCAGCGGGTGCGGGAGGTGGCGTTCGGCCTCGCCCGGCCGGTGTGGGTGGACGACAGGGACTTCGACATCACCTATCACGTCCGGCGTTCGGCGCTGCCGAAGCCGGGGTCCGACGAGCAGTTGCACGACCTGGTGGCGCGGCTGACCTCGCGACCGCTGGACCGGTCCCGGCCGCTGTGGGAGATGTACCTCGTGGAGGGGCTGTCCAAGAACCGGGTGGCGATCTTCACCAAGTCACACTCCTCGCTGGTGGACGGCGAGCACGCGCTCGAGATCGGTCAGGTGCTGCTCGACCCGACGAAGACGCCGCCGCCGCCGACCGAGGAACTGTGGATGCCGCGTCGCGAACCGCGCGAGGCGGAACTGGTGCTCGATGCCGTCGCGGAGATGGTCGCGCGCCCCAGCGAGGGCGCGGCCACTCTCCGGATGGCGGTCGGCGACCTGATCGGGACGGCGGCCGAGGTGGCAGGCAACCTCGCCGCGGTGGTCCGGACGGCCGCGCACACGGCGCCAACCAGCCCGTTGAACGCGCCGATCTCCCGGAACCGGCGATTCGCGGTCGCGAAGACGACACTGGCGGACTACCGGGCCGTGCGTGACAAGTACTCGTGCACGGTCAACGACGCCATCCTGGCCGTGCTGACGGGGGCGCTGCGGAACTGGTTGCTGTCCCGTGGCGAGCCGGTCACCGCGTTCACCACGGTGCGTGCGCTGGTGCCGATGGCGGTCGATTCCGGGGTCGCCGAGCGCGGGGTGTCCTCGTTCCTGGTCGACCTGCCGGTGGGGGAGCTGAACCCGGTGGTGCGGCTCTCGCACATCGCGCACGCCACCGAGGCACACACGAAGCAGAACCGGTCGGCCGCACTGCCGCTGGCTCGGATGTCGGGTCTCGCGCCTGCGACCCTGCACGCGATGGGCCTGCGGGTGGCCAGTGGGCTCTCGCAACGGGTGTTCAATCTGATGATCACCAATGCGCCCGGCCCGCAGTCCCCGCTGTACCTGGGCGGGGCGAAGGTCCTCGAGATGTATCCGGTGTCGCCGTTGCTGAAGAACCAGACGCTCAGTGTCGGCCTGACGTCATACAACGGCCACGTCTACTACGGTTTGAATGCCGACCGCGATGCGATGTCCGACGTGGATGTGGTGACGGCGCTTCTGTACGAGTCGCTCGAGGAGCTGTTGGATGCCACTACATAAGGATTGCGCATGAGGGTCTACATCCCCGCGACCATCGCGATGTTGCAGAGGTTGGTCGCGGACCAGGAGTTCGATCCGGTGAGCCGCACCGCGTTCGCTGTCACCCCGGCGCTGCGCGAGGCGTATGCCTCCGGTGACGACGACGAGCTGGCCGAGGTCGCGATGACGGAGGCTGCACGTGCCTCGCTGCGGCTGCTGGCCGCCGAGGACGATGACGAGGGTGCGGCGAGTATCCAGCGCCGCGCGGTCATCGCCGCGGACGTGGACGAGGTGAAGCTGCGGCCCGATCTCGACGACGCCGTTGTCCGGCTGGCGGCGCCGGTGACCCTGGCCGAGGTCGCTTCCGTCCATGTCGATCTCGCGGAGGCGGAGCAGGCGATCGCCAAGGCGGTCGAGGCGATCGACGCGGCCGATCTGGGTGATGCGGACGCCGAGTTCGTACTCGGTGACGCCGAGGATCACGAGTTGGCCTGGTATGCCACCCAGGAGCTCGCATTCTTACTCGATCTGTTGTGACAGTCCGCGTGACAGCAGGGCACACGGGTAGGTAACCTACGGTTCCGTAACCTACGCGAGTGGATGGATTGTTGATGGGTTTGAGGAACTGGCTCGAGGCGCCCGCTGCCGAAATCTCGGCGCCCCGCCGGCCGAAGCTGAACATGCTGCGCGGAGCGGTGACGCGGGTGACCACACCCCTGCTGCCGGACGACTTCCTGCACCTGGCGAACCCGCTGTGGTCGGCGCGCGAGCTGCGCGGCAAGGTCATCGAGGTCCGCAAGGAGACCGCGGACTCGGCAACCCTCGTGATCAAGCCCGGGTGGGGCTTCGACTTCGACTACCAGCCGGGCCAGTACATCGGCATCGGGCTGCTCGTGGACGGTCGATTCCACTGGCGGTCGTACTCGCTGACCTCCCCGCCGAACTGGGAGAAGAAGCGGATCTCGATCGCGGTCAAGGCGATGCCGGAGGGCAAGCTGTCGAGCCACCTCATCAACGGCGTCCCCTCGGGAACCGTGATCCGGTTGGCTGCGCCGCAGGGCAACTTCGCGCTCCCGGAGCCGCCGCCGGAGAAGATCCTCTTCCTCACCGCGGGCAGCGGCATCACCCCCGTGATGGCGATGCTGCGCGCGATGGTGCGCCGAGACGAGCTACCGGACGTGGTGCACGTGCATTCCGCGCCGACCGCCGAGGACGTGATGTTCGGCGAGGAGTTGTCCGCGCTGCACGAGTCGCATCCCAACTTCGTCTCCCAGGTCCAGCACACCAGGACCGGCGGCCGGTTCCGGCTGGCGGACCTCGACGCGCTGTACCCGGACTGGCGTGAGCGGCAGACCTGGGCGTGCGGGCCGACACCGATGCTCGACGAGATCGAGCGCGTCTGGCAGGAGGAAGGTCTCGCCGACCGACTGCACACCGAGCGGTTCGCGATCTCGCGCGCGGACGACGCCGGGCAGGGCGGCACGGTGACCTTCACCAAGACCGGCCGCAGCATCGAGATCGACGGCGCGACCACGCTGCTCGAGGCCGGGGAGAAGGTCGGGGTCCAGATGCCGTTCGGGTGCCGGATGGGCATCTGCCAGACCTGTGTTGTCCCGCTCGTCGCTGGTCACACCCGGGATCTGCGGTCCGGGCGGGAGCACGGCGAGGGGGAGCGGGTGCAGACCTGTATCGCTTCGGCTGCGGGCGACTGCACCTTTGACCTCTAGCTCTTTCGTCATCTCGAGTTCACGGATGTCGGCTATCGTTGTCGGTATCGGATACGCCGCGGGGGCCTCCGCAGGCAATCTATCTATCCCCATCGGAGGGCCCTGATGGCCATCACGGACATCAAAGAATTCTCACACCTCACCGAAGCCGACATCGAGGCGCTCGGGCGCGAACTCGACGAGATCCGCCGCGACATAGAGGATTCGCGCGGCGAGCGCGATGCGCGGTACATCCGCAACGTCATCAGGCTCCAGCGCGTCCTTGAGGTCGGTGGCCGGCTGACCCTGTTCGGCAGCAAGTACCGGCCTGCTTGGTTCGCGGGCACGACCATGCTCGCCCTCGCCAAGTGCATCGAGAACATGGAGCTCGGCCACAACGTGGTGCACGGGCAGTGGGACTGGATGAACGATCCGGAGATCCACTCCACCACGTGGGAGTGGGACATGACCGGGCCGACCTCGCAGTGGAAGCGGGCGCACAACTACTCGCACCACACGTACACCAATATCGTCGGGATGGACGATGACGTGGGATTCGGGATCCTCCGGATGACCCGCGATGAGCAGTGGCGACCGATCAATCTGCTGCAACCCGCGGCGAACGTGCTCCTCGCGACCACCTTCGAGTGGGGCATCGCGATGCACGACCTGGGCAATGCCAAGTCCGAGGACCTCAAGCGCGGCGGCGCCAACGTCGACCAGCTGAATCGTGAGTTCTACGCGAAGGCCGCCAAGCAGGTCGCGAAGGACTTCGTGCTGTTCCCGGCGCTGACCGGTCCGGCGTGGAAGCACACCCTGACCGCGAACGCGACCGCCAACCTCGCCAGGAATCTGTGGGCGTACGCGGTGATCTTCTGCGGGCATTTCCCGGACGGTGCGGAGAAGTTCACCGTCGAGCAGTACCGCACCGAGACGAAGCCCGAGTGGTACCTGCGGCAGATGCTCGGCAGCGCCAACTTCAAGGCGGGCCGGGTGATGGCGTTCATGAGCGGCAACCTCAGCTTCCAGATCGAGCACCACCTTTTCCCGGATCTGCCGAGCAATCGGCTCCGTGAGGTGTCGGTCCGGGTCCAGGCGCTGTGCGACAAGTACGACCTGCCGTACACGACGGGCTCGCTGGCGCGCCAGTACCTGTTGGCGCTCAGGACGATTCACAAGCTGGCACTGCCGGACCGGTTCCTGACGGCCACCTCCGACGACGCGCCGGAGACCAGTTCGGAGCGCAAGTTCCGCTCGGAGGGTTCGCTGAATCCGCTTCGGGTCGACCCGGTCACCGGCAGGCGCAGCGGCCTGAGGTCGGCGCTGCGTGAGCTCCGCGAGCGTCGCCGCTAGCGGCCCCTCCGGCACCCCGCAGTGAGTTGGGTCACACCTGGATTCTGACAACCTACGCAGCCGTAACTTACGGTACGGTAGGTCGGAACCAAGGCAACTGATCGACTGCGGGGAGAGCCGGAATGGCGATTGCGGACGTCAAGGAATACGCGCACCTTACCGAGGCGGATGTGGAAGCGCTCGGTTTCGAGCTGGACGCCATCCGTCGCGACATCGAGGCGTCGCGCGGCGAGCGCGACGCCCGCTATCTGCGCAACACCATCCGCCTGCAGCGTGGCCTCGAGGTCGCGGGCCGGGCCGTCCTGTTCGGCAGCCGAAAGCGCCCGTTGTGGCTGCTGGGTGCCGGACTGCTCGGCACGGCGAAGATCATCGAGAACATGGAGCTCGGCCACAACGTCATGCACGGCCAGTGGGACTGGATGAACGATCCCGAGGTGCACTCGAGCACCTGGGAGTGGGACGTCGTCGGGCCATCTGCGCACTGGAAGCAGACGCACAACTACCTGCATCACAAGTACACCAACATTCTCGGCATGGACGACGACGTGGGATACGGCCTGCTCCGCGTCACGCGGGACCAGAGATGGAAGCCGTTCAACGCGGGCAACATCGCGTACAACACCGTGCTGGCCCTGTTCTTCGAGTTCGGCATCGCCGCGCAACACGTCGAGCTGGGCAAGGTCGCCATGGGCCGCGACGACCGCGACGAGACCAAGCGCAAGCTGCGCGAGGTCGGTGAGAAGGTCGGCAAACAGCTCGTCAAGGACTACGTCCTGTTCCCGGCCCTGACCGGCAAGGCGTGGAAGTCGACGATGACCGCGAACCTGACCGCGAACATGATCAGGAACGTGTGGACCAATGCGGTGATCTTCTGTGGACACTTCCCGGACGGCGCCGAGAAGTTCACCAAGGACGACGTCGACAACGAGACCCAGGCCCAGTGGTACCTGCGGCAGATGCTCGGCAGCGCGAACATCAGCGGCGGCCCGGTGATGGACTTCATGACCGGCAACCTCAGCTACCAGATCGAGCACCACATCTTCCCTGACCTGCCGTCGAACCGGTACGCCGAGATCGCGGTGCGGGTGCGGGCGCTGTGCGACAAGTACGACCTGCCGTACACCACCGGCCCGCTGTTGGTGCAGTACGCGAAGGCCTGGCGCACGATCGCCAAGCTGTCGCTGCCCAACAAATACTTGCGCGACACCACCGACGACGCGCCGGAGACCGCCTCGGAGCGGAAGTGGGAGGGCACCCAGGCGGTGCTGACGGTTGATCCCGTCACCGGCCGCAGTCGCGGTCTGCGCACCGCCATCCGTGAGGCGAAGAAGCGTCGGAGCGTGCGGGGACTGTTCTCCCGCTGAACCGAAGTCTGTCGAAGGTGACGTGAGTGCCCCGCCGTGACGGGGCACTCACGTCACTCGGTTTCGCTAGGACCCGACCAATGCCGAGCCGGTGTCGAGCAACGTTCCGAAGATGCTCTGGATGTCACCGAAGATGGCCGATCCGGCGTCGATGATCAATTGTGCACTACCCATTTGAAACTCCTTGTGTCGTGACCGTGAGATCGGGTGATCCCGGTGTGTCTTGACCGTGAGTTGATTCGAATCAGGTCGAGCCCAAACAGTGTAAAAACTCGGTTACTACAAACATGGGATTTCACGGTGTAGTTGACCCGACCGTGACCTTGTTCGGTGACGAAACCGTTACCAGGCCTCGTTGGAATTGAGCGCTACCAGCAGCAATCGCACGGCTGCGACCCGGCGCGCGGCCTCGCCCTCGAGGCGGTCCAGCGCGCACTCGGGGTCGGCGGGCGGGCCAAGGTGGCTGCAGCCGCGCGGGCAGTCCTCGATGGCCGCGGCCAGGTCTGTGAACGCGCCGAAGACGTCGTCGGGCGAGATGTGTGCCAGGCCGAACGAGCGGATGCCGGGCGTGTCGATCACCCAGCCACCGGAACGACCACTGTCCGTCAGGTCGGGCAGCGGCAGGGCAACCGACTGGGTCGAGGTGTGCCGTCCCTTGCCCACGCCCGACACCACGCCGGTGGCCCGATCGGCATCGGGCACAAGGCGATTGACGAGGGTCGACTTCCCGACGCCGGAGTGGCCGATGAGTGCGGTGACCTTCCCTGCCAGCGCCTCCTGGACCGGATCGAGCGGATCGTCCTGGCCGGCCAGGATCACCGGCACGTCCAGATCGGCGAAGGCGGCGGCGAACTCCGCGTGGTCGGCCAGATCGCCCTTGGTCAGGCAGAGGATCGGCGCCAGCCCACCGACGTAGGCGGCGACGAGCGCCCGCTCGACGAATCCGGTGCGGGGCGGTGGGTCCGCGAGGGCGACCACGATCAGCAGCTGGGAGGCGTTGGCCACCACGATCCGCTCGAACGGGTCGGTGTCGTCGGCGGTCCTCCGCAGTACCGTCGAGCGCTCCTCGACGCGCACGATGCGGGCCAGCGTGTCGGTGCGGCCGGAGACGTCGCCGACCACGCCCACCTGATCGCCGACGACGATTGGCGTGCGGCCGAGCTCGCGGGCGCGCATGGCGACGACGAGGCGGTCCGGATCGTCGTCGAGCACGCAGCCCCATCGGCCGCGATCGACGGAGACGACCATCGCCGTCTCGGCGCTCTTGTGTTCCGGCCTGGTCTTGGTGCGCGGACGCGAACCCTTGCCCGGGCGGACCCGGACATCGGACTCGTCGTACCGGCGCGCAGTCAGGAGGGCGCTCCGGCCGACTTCAGCATCGTCGCCCATAGATTCTCGAATCCGGGCAGGGTCTTTGCGGTGGTGCCGATGTCCTCGATCTCCACGCCAGGCACCACCAGGCCCAGGATCGCGCCCGCGGTCGCCATCCGGTGGTCGGCGTAGGAGCGCCACGCGCCCCCGTGGAGCGTGCGCGGCTCGATGCGCAGGCCGTCCTCGGTCTCGGTGACGGCGCCGCCGAGATTGTTGATCTCGGTCCTCAGGGCGGCGAGCCGGTCGGTCTCGTGACCGCGCAGGTGGGCGATCCCGCGCAGCGTGGACGGCCCGTCCGCCAGCGCGGCAAGGGCCGCGACGGTGGGGGTGAGTTCGCCGATGTCGTGCAGGTCCACGTCGATGCCACGAAGGCTACGCGGCCCTCGCACGGTCAGCGTCGAATTCGCCAGCGACACTTCGGCGCCCATCTCCGTGAGGATCCCGCGGATGGCATCGCCCGGCTGCGTGGTGCGGGCAGGCCACAGCGGCACGCTGACGGAGCCTCCGGTGACCGCGGCCGCGGCAAGAAACGCGGTGGCATTGGACAGGTCGGGTTCGATCACCCAGTCGACCGCGTCGACGGGCCCGGGGGACACGCGCCAGGTGTCGGCGTCGCCGCCGTCGCCGGGGGTCTGGACCCGAACCCCCGCCTCCCGCAGCATCTCCACGGTCATGTCGATGTGCGGCATCGAGGGCACCGAGCGGCCCTCGTGGCGCACGGTGATGCCGTCGTCGAAGCGCGCGGCGGAGAGCAGGAGTCCGGAGACGAACTGGGACGAACCCGAGGCGTCGATGGTCACGACGCCCCCCGAGACCTTGCCGTGCCCGTTCACGGTGAAGGGCAGGCCGTCGCCGTCGATGTCGACACCGAGACCACGGAGCGCGTCGAGGATGGTGTTCAGCGGCCGGGTGCGGGCCTGCTCGTCGCCGTCGAACTCGACGGTGCCGTCGGACAGCGCCGCGAGCGGCGGCAGGAACCGCATCACGGTGCCGGCCAGGCCGCAGTCGACGGCGGCGGAGCCGAGCGTCCCTGGGGTCACGCGCAGGGTGGTGGGCTCCCCGTCGTCGTCGATCCGTACGCCCAGGGCGCGCAGGGCGTCGATCATCAGGTCGGTGTCGCGGCTGCGCAGTGCGCCGGTGATCGTCGACGGACCCGAGGCGAGCGCGGCCAGGATCAGCGCCCGGTTGGTGATCGACTTGGACCCGGGCAGGGTCACGGACGCGTGCACGGGCGATGCGGCGACGGGCGCTCTCCACAGACTCACGTGCACCATCTTCCCAGAGTGTCGGTGGTGCGAGACACAATGGTCGTATGTGCGGCAGATATGCGACGACGGTCGACCCGGCGCTGCTGGCGGTCGAGTTGGATGCGATCGACGAGACGTCCGGTCCCGGGGGTGCGCGCGAGCCTGCCGAGAACTACAACGTGGCACCCACCGACCCGGTGCTCGCCGTGGTGAGCAGGCACTCGCACGAGCACCCGGACGACGCTCCTGCCCGCCGGATCCGGCGGATGCGGTGGGGTCTCCTGCCGTCGTGGACCAAGGCGTCGGAACCGGGCGTGCCGGCCAAGCGGGCGCCGCTGTTCAATGCCCGCGCCGACACCGCCGCCACCAAGCCTGCCTTCCGCAGCGCGCTCAAGACCAAGCGCGCCCTGGTGCCGATGGACGGCTGGTACGAGTGGCTGACGGAGCCTGCGGCGACGGGCAAGGCGGCGAAGGTGCCGTACTTCATGACCCCCGCGGACGGCTCGCGGCTCTACGCGGCAGGCCTGTGGTCGGTGTGGCGGGACCGCGAGGCCGACACCGCGCCGCTGCTCAGCGTCACGATCCTCACCACCGACTCGGTCGGCGAGCTGCAGTCGATCCACGACCGGATGCCGCTGATCCTCACGCCGGATCGGTGGCAGAGCTGGCTCGACCCCGACGCGGACGCACCCGACGACCTGCTGGACCCGATCGACGAGGCGGTCGCGGCCGGCATCGAGATCCGGCGGGTGTCGGACCGGGTGAACAGCGTCAGGAACGACGGTCCGGAGCTGATCGCGCCGGTCGGGGCGCCGGGGTCAGCGGTCGGCGAGCAGATCACCCTGCTGTGAGGACAGGTCGCTGACCTCGGCCACCAGCTCGAGCGAGCGAAGCCAGGCCGTGCGATCGGTCGCCGAGGAGACGACCATCAGCTCGTCCGCGGCGGTCTCCTCACCGAATCGGTCCAGGTACTCGCGCACCACGGTCGGCGTGCCGACGGCCGAGTACCGCACCATCTGCAGCACCTGTTGGCCCGCGGGGGATTCGAGGATCATGTCCGCCTCGTCGGCCGTGAAGGTCCGGCCGCGACCGATGAACAGCCCGACCCGCTTGCGCTTGGTCTCGAGGAACAGCCGGTCCGCCTCGCCCTGGGTGTCCGCCGCGATGACGTTGACGGCGGCGATCACGTACGGCTCCGCGAGCTGGGCCGAGGGCCGGAACTCGCGGCGGTAGATCGCGATGGCGTCGAGCAGTGCATTCGGCGCGAAATGTGATGCGAAGGCATACGGAAGTCCCAGCGCGGCAGCCAGTTTGGCGCCGAACAGGGACGATCCGAGGATGTACAGCGGCACATTCGTGCCCTTGCCCGGCGTCGCTTCGATCCCGGGGATTCGCGAGGGACCGGTCAGGTAGCCCTGCAGCTCCAGCACGTCCTGAGGGAACGACTCCGCGGAAGCGGGGTCGCGTCGTAGCGCCCGCATCGTCTTCTGGTCGCTGCCCGGCGCGCGGCCGAGCCCGAGGTCGATCCGGCCGGGGTGCAGCTCGGCGAGAGTGCCGAACTGTTCGGCGATCGTCAGCGGCGCATGGTTGGGCAGCATGATGCCGCCTGCGCCGAGGCGGATCCGCTGCGTGTGCGCCGCGATGTGCGCGATCAGCACGCTGGTGGCCGAGGAGGCGATGGACGGCATGTTGTGGTGCTCGGCGTACCAGATGCGCCGATAGCCCCACTGCTCGGCGCGTTGCGCCATCTCCACGCTCGACCGGAAACTGTCGCCTGCGCTCTCGCCCTCGCCGATATGAGCAAGATCGAGGATGGAGAGTGGAACCGTCACGGTGGTGCCGCCTTCGTTCGGAGATGACTGTCGTCGGCGGGGATGAGCGCCTCGTGGTGCAACCGTCGCGGGGCCCCGAGTATTTCTGGTCAGCCCGCGGTGATCGGGGCGAGCACCGCGCCGGTCAGCCGCACCAGGTCTGCCGGATCCAGGTCGATCTCCAGTCCGCGCCTGCCCGCGCTGCACAGCACCCGATCCCAGTTCGCGGCGGAGTCGTCGATGACGGTCGGCAGCCGCTTGCGCTGACCGAGCGGGGAGATGCCGCCGAGCACGTAGCCGGTGGACCGCTGCGCCTCGGACTGCTCGGCCATGACCGCCTTGCTCGATCCCAGCGCCGCCGCCGCGGCCTTGAGGGAGAGCTTCTCGGGGACCGGGAGCACGGCGACCGCCAGCTTGCCGTCGGAGGTCTTGATCACCAGTGTCTTGAGGATCTGGGCAGGCTCGAGTCCCAGCTGACCGGCCAGCGCGTCGACCGCCTCGGCGCCGTAGGAGGCGCTGGCGGAGTCGTGCTCGTAGCTGTGCACGCGGTGCGAGATCTTGCCCTTGGTGAGCGCCTGGGTCGCGGGGGTGGAGGTGCCGGCCATGGCGCCGACTCTAGTTCTACGGCAACACGCTGTGACGAGACCGTGGGAACACTTCGCGATGGACCGGCGTTGCACCCAGCACGTTGGTCCATCTCGAAAGGAGTCCTAGGTGTCGGTGCAGTGCCTCGAGCGCCCCGCTGACCGCAGTCCCCTCGACCGGGTAGCGGTAGCCTTGATCCCTATGGCGAGCGAAGGGATCAGCGTGCCTGACGACCGGCCCGAGAACGATCAGCCACCCCAGGACGAGTCGGGCGGCGATCTGACCGCGCGGTTCGAGCGCGATGCGCTCCCGCTGCTGGACCAGCTCTACGGTGCGGCGCTGCGGATGACCCGTAACCCGGCCGACGCGGAGGACCTGGTCCAGGAGACCTACATCAAGGCCTACTCGGCGTTCCGCTCCTTCAAGGAGGGCACGAACCTCAAGGCCTGGATGTACCGGATCCTGACCAACACCTACATCAACTCGTACCGCAAGAAGCAGCGTCAGCCGGCGCAGTACCCGACGGACGAGATCACCGACTGGCAGCTCGCGGCCACCGCCGAGCACACCTCGCAGGGCCTGCGGTCCGCCGAGGTGGAGGCGCTCGACACGCTGCCCGACGACGACATCAAGGCGGCCCTGCAGGAGCTGCCGGAGGAGTTCCGGATGGCGGTGTACTACGCCGACGTCGAGGGGTTCCCGTACAAGGAGATCGCGGAGATCATGGGCACGCCCATCGGCACCGTGATGTCCCGCCTGCATCGCGGGCGCAAGCAGCTGCGTGGGCTGCTGGCCGACGTGGCACGAGAGCGTGGATTCAACCGGAGCGGCGCAGCGGCGACCGCGGCCAAGGAGCAGGAGGCGACCCGGTGAGCGAGCAGGACGAGTTCGAGCGGTTGGACTGCTCCGCGGTGATCGCGGACGTGTGGCTGATGCTCGACAACGAGTGCGACGAGACGACGCGCGCCCGGTTGAAGCGGCACATGGAGGACTGCGGATCCTGCTTCGAGGCCTACGGCATCGAGGAGAAGGTCAAGTCCCTGGTGAACCGGAAGTGCGGCGGCGAGCACGCGCCGGACGGGCTGCGGGAGCGGCTCAAGATCCAGCTGCGCACCACCACGATCATCACGCGGGTCGACCCGGACCAGTAGGCACGCGCACGGCGGTGGCCGCCCGGGAGTTCCCGGGCGGCCCTCGCCGTGCATTCAGCTCCCGAAGATCAGTTCGGCGGAGCCTGCGGGGCTGGGGACCTGGCATCCGAGTGCACAGCTCACGGTGACGCCCGTCGGCGACCAGTCGAGGGCGTCGAGGCCGTCGGCACTGACGATCAGGCGAGCGTCGAGGTTGACTCCCGGCTCGCCGGTGGCGGACCGCGCTTCGGGTTCGGTCGTTCGACCGCAGCCGACAGCGGGTCCGAGTTTCGGATTCTGGAGCTTGTAGACGGTGTCGTAGACGACGGTGGAACCGGTGTCGACGGTCCACGCGCCCGCGGCGCCCCAGGCGCTCGTGGAGTCGGTGACGCGTTCGCCCGTCGGGTTGGTGTACGTCACGGTCCCGGACACCGGCCACTGCCACCGGCGGTTGCCGCACGCGTCGGCCGTCTCGTTGATCTGGTCGATCTCGGTGACCTGCCGGGCGGGGCCGTCGGTTGCGGAGATGGTTGTGCGGTAGTGCATTTCGTCGCCCTCGAATCCGATGTTCGGCCCGACGACCTCGTGGGTGACGGCGAGGTTGTGATGCGTCGTGGTCGCGCGGGTGGCGGAGGCGTCGTGGCCGGGTGTGGCCGCGGATCCGACCGCGTCGGCGGATTGGGCGGCGGCGGTGCAGGTGATGCCGGCGGCGAGCAGCGCGACGGATGCGGTGGTGACGGCGAGGCGGGAGAAGGCGCGCCGGCGGGTGGTGTGGGGCACTGGTAGCTCCTGGGTTGGTGGTCGTCTGTGGACTGAAGGTGGGGGCGGATCAGCTCCCGAAGATCGACCCGACCGAGCCGGCGGGGCTGGGCAGGTAGCACTCGGCAGCGCAGCTCGTGACGACGCCGGTCGGCTTCCAGGTGAGGCGGTCGAGTCCGTCGATGTCGACCGTCAGCGCCGAAGGCATGTTGACCGGTCGCGAGTCGGCGTACCAGTCGCAACCCACCGCGAAGCCTCCCCTCGCGTTCTGGAGCAGGCGGACGCTGTCGTAGACGACGGTGGTACCGGCCGCGGGGTCGACGGTCCACGACCCGACCGCGGGGTACCCGGGTCTGACGTAGGGCATCGAGTCGGTGACGCGTTCGCCCGCCGCGTTCGTGTAGGTCACCGCCCCCGACTGCGCGGATGTCCAGCTGCGGCTGCAGCCGTAGAAGTCCGAGACGGAGTCCGCGATTCCGGTGATCGTGCGCGCCGGTCCGTCGGTGGCGGAGACGGTGGTGCGGTAGTGGACCTCGTCGCCGAGGTATCCGACGTTGCTGCCGACGATTTCGTGGGTGACGGTGAGGTTGTCGTGTGTCTTCGTTACGCGGGTGGCGGAGGCGTCGTGGGATCCGAATGCGTCCGCGGATTGGGCGGTGGCGATGCCGGTGACGCCGGCGGCGAGCAGGGCGGCGGTCGCGGTGGCGGCAGCGAGGAGGCGGATGGGTGTCGAGAACGTGGACATGGGGCTCCGTTCGGAAGGAGTCTGCTGGGGGAGGTGTCGAGGAAGTCCACACCGTGCGTGCCCCCCGACCGCGTCGGCGTCATCGTAGGGTTCGTGCCGGATTCGCGCGTAGAATTCCGAAATGTGTTGTGTATAACCAAACTTCAGGGGCCGGGACACTGTGTGTTCCGGCCCTCGAAGGTGCGATGAGGTCAGCTCCCGAACGCAGATCCGCCCGAGTCGGTCGGGCGGGGAAGGGAGCAGGCGAGTGCGCAGCTGGCGGTGACGCCCGTCGGGCGCCAATCGAGGAGCGCGAGGCCGTCGGCTCGGACTGTCAGGTAGGCATTCATGTTCGACGGGGACGCGTTACCCTCCCAGTCGCAACCCATGGAGAATCCGCCCCTGGCATTCCGGAGCACGCGGACGCTGTCGTAGACGACGGTGGTACCGGCCGCGGGGTCGACGGTCCACGACCCGACCGCCGGGTATTCGTATGTGCGGGTCATGACGTTGGCGAGGACCTTGGGCATCGACTCGGACACCTGCGCACCCGAAGTGTTCGTGTAGGTCACGGTTCCGGACTTCGCCAACGTCCACGAGTTGGAGCAACCCACCAGATCCGAGATGCCTTCCTCGATTCCGGTGATCGTGCGCGCCGGTCCGTCGGTGGCGGAGACGGTGGTGCGGTAGTGGACCTCGTCGCCGAGGTATCCGACATTGCTGCCGACGATTTCGTGGGTGATGGTGAGGTTGTCGTGTGTCTTCGTTGCGCGGGTGGCGGAGGCGTCGTGGGATCCGAATGCGTCCGCGGATTGGGCGGTGGCGGGGCCGGTGACGCCGGCGGCGAGCAGGGCGGCGGCCGCGGTGGCGGCGGCGAGGCGGGCGACGGTGCGCCGGCCGGTGCTGTGGGGCACTGGTTCTCCTGGGTGAGGTGGATTGTCGGGCGGGCGAACTGACGGATTCGTTGGTGGGAGCGGCTCGGGATTCAGCCGCTCGGCGCCGTCAGCTGCCGAAGGGGCCGGTCTGGTGGAGGCTGCCGTACGAGCTGGTCATCGCGGGCCAGTCCAGGGTGCCCAGTCCGGAGGCGTCCAGGCCGACGCCGGTGTAGCTCACCCCGTCCTCCATCGAGGGCCTGCCCCGGAAGTCCATCCACTTGTAGGTGATCTCGAGGACGACCGTGGCTCCGGATTCGGCGGCGATCGGCCACCCGGCGTTCGAGACTTCCCATCCGCCCTCGTCGGTCATGTTGAGGCCGTCGTAGGTCGCCGCGATCAGGGTCGGGGTGACGGCCTCGGTGGTCCGGATACCGTTCGCGTCGGTGTAGGTGAGTTTCGCCGTGTTCGGGACGTACGACATGAGCCCCCTACGCTCGATGATCCTGGTGACCTGCCGGGCCGGCGCCGACGTCGCGGAGATCGTGGTCCTGAAGGTGATCTCGTCGCCCGCGTAGCCGGCGTTCGGTCCGACGACCTCTCGGGTGACCGACACGTTCTCCGCGGTGCGCGTGGCGCGGGGGATCAGTTCGGGATGGCTGGGGGCTCCGATGCCGAAGTCCGACGAGCCGACCGCACCCGCGGTGCCGACGCCGGCGATCAGACCGGACACGGCAATGGTTGTGGCGGCGACGGCCGCGGCGACGCGGCGCGTGGTTGTTGCTGGGCGGGACACAAGATCTCCGAATCTCTGTGGCGATGGGAGGACGGTGCGGCGCACGCGGATCAGCTGCCGAACTCGGAAAAGTCGATGCCGGGGATGCCCGAAGAGCCGATGTTGCCGACGCCTGCGGTGCAGGGGTCGCAGGTCACCAGAGCGTTCATCGGATAGAACGTCTGGGTGCCGAGTCCGGAGATGTCCGCGGTGACACCCGAAGCCGTGGTGACTACTCCCTCACCCTGCCTCAGGGTTCCGGTCCAGGTGTAGGTGACCTCGAGGACGACGGTCGCGCCGGCTGCGGTGATCGGCCATCCGGTGCCGGGCGCCACGTAGAGGCTGTCCGTGCCCGGGGTGGATGTGATCGCCTCGGTGGTCCTGCGGCCGTCGCCTGCGGTGTATGTGATCTTGGCGGAGGTCTCTTTGGAGTATCCGGGTCCACCGTCGTCGATCCGGGTGATCAGGCGGTCCGGGGCCCCGGTCGCGGCGAAGGTGGTGCGGTAGGTCACCTTCTCGCCCACTCCGGTCACGTTCGGGCCGACCACCGCCCGCGTGATCGTCACGTTGTCGACGGTGGCGGTGTCCGAACGCTGCAGGTCGGTGTCGTAGCCGGTGGAACCGGAGCCGAACGGGTCGAAGTTGGTGAAGTTGACGCTGCCGCCGCTGAGGCCGGTCACGCTTTCGCTGCTGCCGGTCGCGCCTGCGCTCGCGGTGCCGGTCAGCAGGCCCGCTGCGAGGAGTGCTGCGGTGGTGGCGACCGCGGCGAGGCGGCGGGTGGGTGTTGACGGGCGGGACACGGGACTCCGTTCGGGATGGGCGACTGGGGAACGTCTCGGGGGAGTCGACACTGTCCGTGCCCCCCGGCCGCGTATGCCGTGATCGTATGGACGGCCGCCCAGTTTCGCCGGAGAAAGTGAAAACTGTTGTGTGTAACGATATTTCGGATGGTTCAATCTCAGGTCCGACGAGATGCGACGAGGGCAACCCGGCAATTCTCGGGTGCCCTCGTCGCGACGTGAAGAGTCAGCTGCCGAAGGAGCCGAGGAAGATCTTGAGGAATTCGTCATTGCTCATGTGGTAGCCAGCACACCCGTCGCAGCGCGTCTGGGCCTTCATCGACGGGAAGTTCTGGGTGCCGAGCCCGGAGATGTCGGCGGTGACACCAGAGTTCTGGACATAGGCGGTGTATTCCTGCCTCATGGTTCCGTACCAGTTGTAGGTGACCTCGATGACGACGGTGTCGCCGGCCGCGGTGATGGGCCACCCGGCGCCGGGCGCCACGTAGTTGCCCACCAGCTCCGGCGTGGCCGTGATCGTCTCGGTGGTCCTGCCGCCGTCCGCCTTGGTGTAGGTGATCTTTGCCGTGGGGCTCCCGGTGTATTTGGGCCCTTGGTCGTCGATCCGGGTGATCAGGCGGTCCGGGGTCCCGGTTGCGGCGAAGGTGGTGCGGAAGGTCACCTGCAGGCCGCCCCCGCCCACATTCTTGCCGACCACCTCGCGGGTGATCGTCACGTTGTCGACGGTGGCGGTGTCCGAGCGCTGCAGGTCGGGGTCGTTTCCGTTTTCGATGACGCGCTCAGCGGAACCGACCAGGTCGAGGTTGGAGACGTCGACGCTGCCGCCGCTGCTGCCGGTCACGCTTTCGATGCTGCCGGTCGCGCCTGCGGTTGCGGTGCCGGTCAGCAGGCCTGTGGCGAGGAGGGCGGCGGTGGTGGCGACCGCGGCGAGGCGGCGGGTGGGTGTTGATGAGCGGGACACGGGACTCCGTTCGAGGTGGGCGACTGGCGCGCGTTGCGGGAGTCGACACCGTACGGGCCCCCCGACCGCGTGTGCGGTTATCGTATGGACGGCCGACCGGTTCCGCCGGAGAATCCGAAAACTGTTGTGTATAACAATATTTCGGAGGGTTCGATCCTCTGGTCCCGTGAGACGCAACGAGGGCCGGGACACAGTGTGTCCCGGCCCTCGTGAGGCTTCGCCTACGGCGCGTCAGCTGTTTGGACGCTTGCCGTGGTTGGCCTTGTTGCCCTTGCGGCTGCGCTTCTTGCGACCACGCTTACCCATGGTTGTCTCCTTCCCTCTGATCTCGCTCCGGGACATTCTTCCACGTGTGGTTGGCTGTACTTCCATTGGCAGGTCTAGACAAGCGAGGTGCTCGATGGCAGAAGACGTGCGTGCCGAGATGGTTTCCACCGTCTTCCAGGTGGTTGTCGCCGAAGGTGACGAGGTCAAGGAGGGTGACACCCTCGTGATCCTGGAGTCGATGAAGATGGAGATCCCGGTGCTCGCCGAGGTGAACGGCCGCGTGACCTCGGTGGATGTCACCGTCGGCGACGTCATCCAGCAGGGCGACCTCATCGCCGTCATCTCCTGACCGTCACACCCTGATCGATGTCCACCCTCAGTGATCTGCTCGCCGAACACACCGACCTGCCGGGCAGCGCCGTCGACCACCTGCAGCGGGTGGTCGGGGAGTGGCAGCTGCTCGCCGACCTGTCGTTCGCCGACGTGCTGCTGTGGGTTGGCGCGGACAGCGGCAACCCGGAGGTCTCCGGCCACGGTGAAGTGGTCTGCGTCGCGCAGTGCAGGCCGACCACCGCCCCGACCGCGTTCGCGGAGGACGCCGTCGGCACGGTGGTCTCGGACGCCGAGCATCCGCACGTGCGGCAGGCGCTGACGGAGTGGCGAATCGTCCGGGTCGAGGACGGACCGCCCGGCGAGGGGACGCCGGTACGCCGCGAGGCGATCCCCGTCCGCTGCGCGGGGGACGTGATCGCCGTCCTCAGTCGCGACACCAACCCCACCCAGCATCGGCAGTCCAGCCCGCTCGAGGTCGCGTACCTCGACTGTGCCGCGGACCTGTGTCAGATGATCAGCGAGGGCACCTTCCCGACGCCGGAGGAGCACAGCGAGATCCTCTCCAGCCCGCGCGCGGGCGACGGCTTCATCCGGCTCGACTCCGACGGGACCGTGGTCTACGCCAGCCCGAACGCGCTCTCGGCCTATCACCGGATGGGCCTGACGACCACGACGCTGACGGGCAGCGACCTGGCCTCGGTGACCCGGACGCTGGTCACCGACCCGTTCGACTCTCAGGACGTGGCCAACGACATCAGGGCCGCGCTCGCGGGCAAGGCGGGCAGGCGGATGGAGGTGGAGGCGCGCGGGGCGACGGTGCTGCTGCGCACCCTTGTGTTGCGGCCGGGCGGCCAGCCCGCAGGCGCGGCGGTGCTGATCCGCGATGTCACCGAGGTCAAGCGCCGCGACCGCGCGCTGCTGAGCAAGGATGCGACCATCCGGGAGATCCATCACCGGGTGAAGAACAACCTGCAGACCGTTGCCGCGCTGCTGCGGCTGCAGGCCAGGCGCACCAACAACGACGAGGCCCGTCAGGCGCTGAGCGAATCGGTCCGCCGGGTGACCTCGATCGCGCTGGTGCACGACACCCTGTCCATGTCGGTGGACGAGGAGGTCAACCTCGACGAGGTGGTCGATCGGCTGGTGCCGATCATGGCCGACGTCGCGATGGTGGGCAACGCGGTCCAGATCCGTCGGGAGGGCAGCCTGGGGGTGTTCCCCGCCGAACGGGCCACCCCGCTGGTTATGGTGCTGACCGAGCTGGTGCAGAACGCGATCGAGCACGCCTTCGAACCGGGGGAGCCCGGCACCGTGACGCTGCGCGCCGAGCGGTCCGCGCGCTGGCTCGACGTGGTGATCCACGACGACGGCAACGGCCTGCCGCCGGGCTTCAGCCTGGAACGGTCCGACCGCCTCGGCCTGCAGATCGTCCGGACGCTGGTATCCGCCGAGCTGGGCGGTTCGCTCGGCCTGCATCCCGCCGAGGGTGGCGGAACGGACGCGGCGCTGCGGGTGCCGCTCGGGCGCCGCGCGAACCGCGTGTGATCGCGGATCGACCCAGGAGACGACTAAGGCCCGGCACCATCATGGTGCCGGGCCCGTTCGTACGGTGCTGTGTTGCTAGACCGTGGTGCGGGCGCGGGTGCGCGCGTTGCGACGCTTGAGGGCGCGACGCTCGTCCTCGCTCATGCCGCCCCAGACGCCTGCGTCCTGGCCGGACTCGAGTGCCCAGGACAGGCAGTCGGCGGTGACGGGGCACCGGTTGCACACCAGCTTGGCGTCTGCGATCTGGGCGATGGCCGGACCGCTGTTGCCCACGGGAAAGAACAATTCCGGGTCTTCATCCCGACAAATTGCGTTGTGGCGCCAGTCCATCCTTCTGCTCCTTAACCGGGTGCGTTCTGCACCGTTTCGTATCGCTGAGTTCATGCGCATTCTGGGAAATGTTTCCGCGCTGTTGCTTGTGAATGCTTTCACGAACGAGCGGGATGTCAATGGAATCAGACCGCTTCGTGGGGTAACTCACTCTGTTAGGTTGCCCTATGCGGTCTGGGCTACTTTCTACCCCGGTTTCGGCGAGATTGCACTAGTCCCGTAGGATTTCTTGGCATTTTCTCATGTTGGGGCCGATCGCGCAGTGCGGTGACGGGGGGAGCCGGCCGACGCGTCAGACGCCGCTCGGCGCCACGACGGAGATCGCGTCGGGGACCGAGACGAACTCGACCTCGGTGCGCATGCCGATGTAGTCGCCGTCCATCTGCAGGGCGATCGGTGTGGTCGAACGGATCAGCACCCGCGGCACATCATCCACCCGAAAAAGGTTGCGCGCCTTCGGTTGTGCGCCGGGTGTGAGGAGTTGCCTGACCAACTTCAGGGTCTTGGGGACGCTCATCGTCCGCATCGCGAAGACGCCGAGTCCGGTGCTGAACGTGGTCTCCGGGTTGACCCGGACGGGACGGTCGTTCAGGTAGGTCCACGGGCTGGAGTTCGACACGAAGGCGTAGTGCACGCCCTCGACGGGGTCGTGGCCGGGCACCCGCACGGTCAGCGTCGGTTCGGCGCCCCGGATGCGGAAGAACTCGCGGACCGCGGTCCGGACGTAGCGCGACGGCGTCGCCGGATGGCCGTTGCCGCGGCTCGCGTCGATCGCCTCGCATACCTGCGCGTCGAGGCCCATGCCTGCGTTGAAGGTGAACCAGCGGTTGTCGCAATGGGCGAGGCCGATCCGCCTGCTCTGACGCAGGGCGAGCAGCTCGATGAGCTGATTGGTCGCCGCCACGGGATCCGCGCTGATGCCGAGCGAGCGGGCGAACACGTTCGCCGAGCCGCCGGGGACCACGGCGATGAGCGGGATGGGCCCGATCGCGAGCTCGCTCATCGAATCGGGTCGCGGCGCGCCGAGTAGTCCGTTGATGACCTCGTTCACGGTGCCGTCGCCGCCGTGCACGACGATCAGACCGATGCCCTCGATGGCAGCGCGCCGGGCGAGCTCGCCCGCGTGACCGCGGTGGGTGGTGTGCGCGACCCGCACCTGGACTCGGCTCGACACCGCGTGCGCGAGCAGATCACGCGCCGCGGGGGTCGTCGAGGTGGCATTCGGGTTGACGATCAGCAGCGCGCGCACAGGACACCACCCTAGCGGGGAGCTTCGCGTTCTATAGGCTGGCGCGGTGCCAGAACAGCCCACACGCCCCAGCCCGCCCGCAACGGTCCGTTGGGCCGGAATGCTGGTGACCCTTCAGGGCACCGTCGCGGTAGGCATCGCGATCGCGCTGCTGATCCGCGGCCTCCTCGGCCACGATCAGACCGCGACCAGCGGATACGGCACCGCGGCGTGGTTCGTGATCCTCGGTGGCGCGGTCCTGGCCGCCGGCATCGCGCTGATCACGGGCAGGCGCTGGGGTCGCACGATCGCCGTCGTCGCCCAGCTGTTGCTGCTCCCGGTGTCCTGGTCGCTGCTGACCGACTCGCACCAACCGGCGTACGGGGTGTTGCTCGCGGTGATCGTGGTCGCCGCGCTGGTGTTGCTCTTCAGCAGTCCCTCGTCGCGGTGGATGGCCGACGAGTACGGGGACGAGGCCTCCTAGCCGCTACGCCTGTGCGGCGAGGCCGGCGAGGGCGTCGCCGGACAGGCGGTAGGTGGTCCACTCGTCCTGGGCGGTCGCGTCGAGCGACTCGTAGAACGCGATCGACGGGGCGTTCCAGTTCAGCACCGACCAGCTGAGCCTGCTGTAGTCGTTGTCGGCGCACTCCTTGGCCAGCGCGGCCAGCAGGGCCCGCCCGTGGCCTGCGCCGCGCCGCTCCGGCAGGACGAAGAGGTCCTCCAGGTAGATCCCGTGGACGCCGTCCCAGGTGGAGAAGTTGCGGAACCACAGCGCCAAGCCGATGACGGTCCCGGCCTCCTCGGCCACGTGGCAGAAGGCGGACGGGTTCTCGCCGAACAGTGCGGTGGTGATCTGCTCGACCGTCACGGTGCACTCGTGCCTGGCCTTCTCGTACTCGGCCAGGTCGTAGATCAGGCCGGTGATGGCAGCGGCGTCGTCGGGGGTGGCCCGCCGGATCATGATTGCTCTCTCTCGAATCGACTCAATAGGTGACGTTGTGTGAATTGATCTGCTGAACTCCGTGATCGAAGCCGAGCACGGAGATCGCCGCCGGGTCCATTGCGAACCGTCGGCCCTCGGTGACCGGGAGCTCGGCCCACCGGGCCAGCAGGGCGCGGGAGAAGTGCGCATGCCCGACGAGGATCACGTCGCGCTCCTCGAGCTGCGACAGCGCCGTCGACAGGACCATGTCGGCGCGGGCCGCCACGGACTCGGCGCTCTCCCCGCCCGGGCACGGGTGCGACCAGACGGTCCAGCCCGGCACGCTCTCGCGGATCTCGGGGGTGGTCATGCCCTCGTACCGGCCGTAGTCCCACTCCGCCAGCGCGTCCCACGCGGTGGCGGCCCCGAGCCCGGCCAGCTCCGCAGTCCTGGTGGCCCGGCTGCGCGGGCTGGTCAGGACCAGCGGTTCCCGAAGCCCCAGCCGGGCGATCCGGTGCCCGGCCTCCCGTGCCTGCTCCTCGCCCGCCGCGGTGAGCGGGATGTCGGTGCTGCCGGTGTGCCTGCCGTTCAGTGCCCACTCCGTGGCGCCGTGTCTGACCAGGGCGATACGGGGGCGTGCGGTGCTCATGCGGCAATGATGCCAGGGCGATCTGGGCCCGACCGCTCGCCACATCCGACGAAGTGCGCAAAGATCACCCCGTGACAACTGTGCTCGCTGTGGCGAATCAAAAGGGTGGGGTCGCCAAGACCACGACGGTTGCCTCGCTGGGGGCCGCGCTCGCGGGCCTCGGGCGCAAGGTGCTCGTGGTGGACCTGGACCCCCAGGGCTGCCTGACGTTCTCGTTGGGACACAACCCGGATCGGGTCGAATCGTCGGTGCACGAGGTGCTCACCGGCGAGGCGGCCCTGCGCGAGGTGATCCTGGACACCGAGGAGGGCATCTCGCTGGTGCCCGCGACCATCGACCTCGCAGGCGCGGAGGCGATGCTGCTGATGCGGCCGGGCCGGGAGTTCGCGCTCAAGCGCGCGCTGGCGACGCTGGACAACGACTACGACATCGTGCTGATCGACTGCCCGCCGTCCCTCGGCGTCCTGACCCTCAACGGGCTCACCGCCGCCGACTCGGTGCTGGTGCCGTTGCAGTGCGAGACGCTGGCGCACCGCGGCGTCGGGCAGCTGCTCCGCACCGTTGGCGAGGTGCAGCAGATCACCAACCCCGACCTGCGCCTGCTCGGCGCGCTGCCGACGCTCTACGACGCCAGGACCACGCACAGCCGCGATGTGATCTCCGACGTGGCCGATCGCTACGAGATGCCCGTGCTGGCGCCGCCGATCCCGCGCACGGTGCGGTTCGCGGAGGCCTCGGCCTCGGGTGCCACGGTGCTCGCGGGCAGGCGCAACAAGGGCGCCCTCGCATATCGGGAGCTGGCCGAGCAACTGGTGGCGCACTGGGACACCGGCGCGGACCTGGTGACCTTCAGCCCCACGGCCTGACTCGTCAGCGCAGGGCGACGACGTCGTCCCCGCGCTGCTCGAGCAGCACCGTGCCCACTGTCGCACTGGTGATCGGTGCCTGCTCGCCCGCGCGGTCCACGGCGATCCGACGCACCTCGGCTCCGGTCGACAGGTCGTGTACGGCGATGGCGCCGTCGACGGGGACCAGCATCTGGCCCGCCATCAGCGTGCCGGGGCCGATGGCCCCCTCGATGGTCCACCGGGGCACCAAATCGGTTGCGCCAAGGGCGATCACCCGTGAGCCGGTCCACCACGAGTAAACCGAACCGACCTTGACGACCTTCGAATCCGGCGAGACGTCGGCGGGTACCGGGTGCATGGCGATGGGCGCGCCGGAGCCGTCGAAGACGCCGACCCTGGCTCCGGTCGAGGGTCCGGCGGGCAGGTAGACGGCGGTGCGGTCACCCGTGACGGCGAGGACCTTCGCGCCGGTGACTCCTGGGTCGAGATCGGCGAGCACGCTCGAGCCGTACTCGTCGGGCTCGGTGTTGTCCTTGGGAGCGGGGTTCAACACGCTGAGCCGGTCGGCGGGCTCGTCGGGGCATCGCTCCAGCACCGAGAGCCGCGTGCTGCTCGACGCCGACGAGACCAGCTCGCAGCCCGAGCGTGGCTGGGTATTCGGGTTGACCGGTGCGTCGACGCGGCCGAATTCGAGGGTGCGCACCAGATCCGAACGCCACAGCTCCATCCGGTCCGTCCCGCGCGAGGTCACGTAGGTGCCGTCCTCGGACAGGACAACGGCGTCGTCGGCATCGCTGCTGCGCTGGGCGACCCTGGCGCCGTTCGCGCCTGCCAGTTCGGTGACGGCTCCGCAGCCGCGACCGTCGTGGTACACCGACACGACGGAGTTCCACGCCCCGATCACCCCGCACAGCGGCAGGTCCCGGGTGTAGCTCCACAGCTCCGCGCCGGTGTCACGGTCGCGTCCGATGACCGCACCGCCCTCCGCGGTCACCACGGCGCCACCCGCGACGACCGGACGTCCGGTCGATGCGCTGTCGGCGCGCCAGATCTCGGTGACGCTCTCCGGGATGGACAGCGCCGTCTCTGCCGGTGTGGCAGGGGTTTCCGCGGTGATCGAGGTGGTTCCCCTGGCATCGCTGCGCAGCCAGATCACACCGGCGGCGAGCACCACGACGACCGCGATCGCGGCAGCGGCGATGAGGTCGGCGCGCGTGCGCCGCTCCGGTGCGACCACGGCGGCGGGCTACTCCGAGGCCACGGCCACGGAAGGTGCGGCTGCCGCTGCCGCGGGCTTACGCCGACGCCTGCGACGGCGCGCAGGCGCGGTGCCGTCGCCCGAGGGTGCGGTGGTGTCCGTCGCCGGGGCGTCGGAAACCGCTGCGGTGGTGTTGGTTTCGGTGGTGCTGCGACCACCGCGGGTGCGCTTGCGCGGGGACCGGGTGCGCGCCGGGCGCTCGGACTTCTCGCTTCGCTCGGTGCCGGCGGTGGTGTCGTCGGAGCCGCCGCCGGTCTCCGTCGCGCGCTCGGGCCTGGCCCGCTTGATCGAGCCCTTGGCGTCGGTCGGGATGTTCAGCTCGGAGTACAGGTGCTCGGAGCTGGAGTAGGTCTCGGCGGGGTCAGGGATGCCGAGTCCGAGCGCCTTGTCGATCAGCTGCCAGCGGGGGATGTCGTCCCAGTCGACCAGCGTGACCGCGATGCCGGTGCGGCCCGCGCGACCGGTGCGGCCGATGCGGTGCACGTAGGTCTTCTCGTCCTCGGGGCACTGGTAGTTGATGACGTGGGTGACGTCGTCGATGTCGATGCCGCGGGCCGCGACGTCGGTGGCGACCAGCACGTCGATCTTGCCGGTGCGGAACGCCTTGAGGCCCTTCTCCCGCGCCACCTGGCCGAGGTCGCCGTGCACGGCGCCAACGGAGAACCCGCGCTCGGCGAGGTCGTCGGCCACCTTCTGCGCGGTCCGCTTGGTGCGGGTGAAGATCATGGTGGCGCCACGACCCTCGGCCTGCAGCACGCGGGCGACCATCTCGGCCTTGTCCAGCGCGTGGGCCCGGTAGATGTGCTGGCTGGTGCGGTCGTGCACCGCCGACGATTCCGGCTCCTCGGCGCGGATGTGCGTCGGCTGGGTCAGGAAGGTTCGCGCGAGGGTGATGATCGGTCCCGGCATGGTGGCCGAGAACAGCATCGTCTGGCGCTTGTCGGGGACCATGCCGAGGATCCGCTCGATGTCCGGCAGGAAGCCGAGGTCGAGCATCTCGTCGGCCTCGTCCAGCACGAGCACGCCGACCTTGCCGAGGATGAGGTGGCCCTGCTTGGCCAGGTCGAGCAGCCGGCCCGGGGTGCCGACGACGACGTCGACGCCCTTCTGCAGCGCGGCGATCTGGGTCTCGTACGGGCGTCCGCCGTAGATCGAGAGCACCTCGAGCTTGCGGTCGCCTGCCTTGAGGAACTTGCTCGCGTTGACCAGGTCCTCGGTGACCTGGATGCACAGCTCGCGCGTCGGCACGATGATCAGCGCGCGGGGGGTGCCGTCCAGCGTCGCGGTGCCGGTGTCGCCGGTGGCGATGCGGTGCAGCAGCGGGACGCCGAACCCGAAGGTCTTGCCCATGCCGGTGCGTGCCTGGCCGATGAGGTCGTCGCCGGCCAGCGCGAGCGGCAGGGTCAGCTCCTGGATGGCGAAGGTGCGGTCGATGCCGATCTCCGCGAGGGCCCGGACGATCTCGTCCCGAACGCCGAGTTCGGCGAACGTCGGGGCGATATGGGTCTCGTCGAGCTGGGCGGAGAGAGTGGTTTCGGTCGCGTCGTCTTCATGGTCGATCGTGATCTTGCTCAGGGGTCTGGCCTTCCTCGTTGGCACGCGCGCACGAGGTGGGGCCAGGCCGATTGTCGGCCGATGTCGGTGCCCTCGTCCGTGAGTCGCGCTTCCTGCTGCCTGAGCGCGGAAATCTGGGGATCTCGGCGCGGCGCGGGAAGGGACTTCAAGATCAGGTGCGCGCACATTATCTGCGGGTCGCCGCGTGGTTGTGTCGGCCCATTTGCTCGGGCTACGGGCGGCTGCCCGCGTCCATGGTAGCTTGCGCGACCGCCTGCGCCGGTATTTGCATGGCCAATCTCACCGTCTTCACCCTGGCGCGGCCCCCGCGAGCGGGCACCACGCGACGTCTACGCTGTGCCCATGGGAGCCAATTCGTCGGATTCATTGACGCCAGCCATTGCCGCCGATCATCCGGGAGTCGGCGAACTGTTCGCCGCTCTCGCGTACGGCGAGATCTCGGCTTTCTACCGCCTCGCGGAGGATGCGCAGATGTCGCCGACCCTGCAGGGGAGGGTCGCGCTGGCGAGCATGGCCGCCGCGGAGATGAGCCACTTCGAGACCCTCGAGTCCGCGTTGACCGCGCGGGGGCACGACGTGTACTCCGCGATGAAGCCGTTCGTGGCGGCGCTGGACGACTATCACGCCTCCACGCACCCCTCGACCTGGTTGGAGTCGCTGGTCAAGGCGTATGTGGGCGACGGCATCGCCGCGGACTTCTACCTGGAGATCGCGGACTCCCTCGACCCGTCGGTGGCGGGCGTCGTGCGCGAGGTGCTCGCCGAGACCGGGCACTCGGAGTTCGTGGTGCACGAGGTCAGTGCGGCGGTCCGCTCGAGCACGCAGGAGAAGGACCGGCTGATGCTGTGGGGACGTCGGCTGCTGGGGGAGGCGATCACCCAGGCGCAGTACGTGATGGCTCAGCGCCAGGATCTGACCGAGCTGGTGATCACCGCGAGCGGCGACCTCAGCGGCATCGCCGCCATGTTCGACCGGATGCAGGAACGGCACTCCGAGCGGATGACGGTGCTCGGACTCGTGTGAGACCGGTCCGCTGCTGTTCGCTCTCAGCACACGCACAGCGGGGGCGCCGCGGCGAGCGGCTGCACTAGCCTTGGGCTTCGGTAGTGATGGCACGAGATTTCGGAGGTTGGCCGTGGAGGTCAAGATCGGTGTTTCTGACAGCCCGCGCGAGCTCATCGTGAACAGCGAACAGACATCCGACGAGGTCGAAGCCCTGGTCGCGGGCGCGCTCGGCGGCGAGGGCGGCGTGTTGGCGCTCGTCGACGACAAGGGACGCAAGTTCCTGATCCAGGCCAGCAAGGTGGCGTACGTGGAGATCGGACCGTCGGACAGCCGCAAGGTCGGCTTCGCGGCGACCAGCTGACCTGAAGAAGCGGACGAAGAAACGGGGCGCGGTCATCCGCGCCCCGTTCTCGTGTGTGCCGCTGTGGTTCGTATCGCGCAGTTCAGTGCTGCAGCGGGACGTGTGACAGTCCGCCCCAGGCGAGCACGACGGTGGTGTCGACGGCTTCCTCCTTGGGGATGGGCCGGTTCGCCTGCAGCCAGTAGCGCGCCGTGAACTGGCTGGTGCCGACGAGCCCGACCGCGAGGATGCGGGCGCGATAGGGATCGAGCCCCGAGTCGTGGCTGACCAGGTCGAAGACGGCGTCCACGCAGGCCTCGGTGGCCTGGTCGACCCGCGCAAGGACCTGCGGGTCACCCATCACGTCGGACTCGAACACCAACCGGTAGCCCTGGCTGTCGTTGTCGACGAAATCGAAGAAGGCCTGCACGGCCGCGCGGACGCGCTGCCTGTTGTCGGTGGTCGAGCGCAGGGCCTGCCGCACGCCCGAGATCAGGCTGTCCACGTAGCTCTGCAACACCGCGAGGTAGAGGTCGAGCTTGCCGGGGAAGTGCTGGTACAGCACGGGCTTGCTGACGCCGGCGCACTCGGCGATCTCATCCATGCCCGCAGCGTGATAGCCCCTGGTGACGAAGACCTCGCTCGCGGCCTGGAGCAGCTGCAACCGCCGCGCGTCGCGGGGGAGGCGGGTGCTGCGTTTGGTGGTCTGGCCTGCGGGTACTGCGGCCCGATCCGCGAGTTCTGTCATCGTGCTCCCAATCTGCTGCCTATCCACCATCACTGACCCGTGCGGTGCCGTGAGGGTGCTCACTGCACTGAGTGCACAAAGTCATCGAACGATACCCGGACGATCGCCGGGCCACCCTCACAATGGCGCATGCTGTGTAAGTGAGTATTCCAGGTGATGCGGTCGGTGTCGGCATGTCGCCGTCGGGCGCCCGGTCGGGACGACGTTCGGCGCGCCGAATCGCCGTTGCGCCGGTCTGTGAGATTCTGGCTCCGTGACAGATCGAGGTGGACCGCGGTTGCGGGGCGACGCTCCGCGTCGCTCCGGCGACAGTGGCTACCCCGACGACCGCTACTCCGCCGCGCGCGCAGGCGACGACTACCCGGACGATCGGTACCACGACGACGAGCGTTACGGGCGTCGTGAGACCGGCTCCCATCAGCCGCTTCGAGCGCAATGGGATCCCACCAGTCGCGAGCCGGGGCGACCCCGTGCCCCGCGGCCGGAACGCCAGGCCCGAATGCAGAGCAAGCTCGGCAAGTTCGTCTCCGTGTACGGATGGCGGGCGTACGCGATCCCGATCCTGCTGGTGGTCACCGTGCTGGTCGCCGTCGACGCGATCCGCGGCGGCGGCAGCTCACCCGAATCGGAGACCGGCGAGGGTCCGGGTCTCGGCGCGCTCAGCACGGCCACCGACGGCACCGATGTGATCGGCGTGCCGCCGCAGGCCGACGGCAACTTCGCCGCGACGATCCCGTCCGGTGCGCTCCCGGACGGGGGACCGTTCACCGCCCAGGGCGCGGGCACCTGGCACGTGATCCCTGGCGCCACCCCGCAGGCGGGGCAGGGCACCGAGCAGGTCTTCACGTACACCGTCGAGGTCGAGGACGGCGTCGACACCTCCGGCTTCGGCGGCGACGAGGCGTTCGGCCGGATGGTGGACCAGACCCTGGCCAACCCGAAGAGCTGGACCCAGGACCCGCGGTTCGCGGTCCGCCGGATCGACAGCGGCGAGCCCTCCTTTCGGGTGTCGCTGACCTCCCAGATGACCGTTCGCCAGGCCTGCGGATACGACATCGAACTCGAGGTCTCCTGCTACAACCCGTCGATCAACCGGGTGGTCCTCAACGAGCCTCGCTGGGTCCGCGGCGCCATCTCCTTCCAGGGCGACATCGGCTCCTACCGGCAGTACCAGATCAACCACGAGGTCGGCCACGCCATTGGCTATCAGGACCACCAGCCCTGCGAGTCGGACGGGGGGCTGGCGCCGGTGATGATGCAGCAGACCTTCGGCACCTCGAACAACGACATCGCCAAGCTCGACCCGGAGGGCGTGGTGCCGATGGACGGCAAGACCTGCCGGTTCAACCCCTGGCCGCACCCGCGCGGCTAGTCGGCTAGCTGTACTGCCCAGGGACGTTAGTCAAACGGCTGAAGGGAACGTTCCTGCCGATGGCGGAGTGTTGCCGATGGTGATTGTAGGTGTGCAGCCACCCC
>NZ_JBSGTR010000021.1:0-73750 GCF_053607505.1 Rhodococcus sp. NPDC055112 | reverse complement strand
CGTTTTCGTACCTGGCGGCCTCAGTGGTGCAGCCAGCCGTCCCAGGCGGGCGCCACCAGTTGGGACAGGGCCGCGTAGCCGTCGGATCGCGGGTGGGCGCCGTCGCCGTCACGCACCTGCCTGCGCCAGACGGCGTGCTTCTCCAGTGCGGTGAACACGTCGACGAACGTGCAGCCCCGCGCATCGCAGATTTCACGAAAATCTTTGTTGAGCAAGACGATCCGGCGGTTGTGATCTTCGTCGTGCACGGGCGGCGGCCCGACGAAGAGGACCGGTGCGCCCTCGGCGGCGTCCAGGCAGTCGATCAGATTCGCTCGAGAGGTCGCCGCCGGGACCCGACGGCCGTCGTCCGTTGCGGTCGCGTCGTTGACCCCGAACGAGAACACCAGCCGCAGCTCGGTGTCCGAGGTCCTGCGGCGCTCGATCTCGTCGCGCAGCCGCGCCCGGATGTCGGTCGAGGTGTTGCGTCGGATCCCCAGGTTGTATCCGGTGGCCGGTCGACCCGCCTGCGCGCTGCGGGCCAGTAGCCGGCCGGTCCAGCCGAGCGCGGTCTCGTCGCCGACCCCCGCGACGAAGGAGTCGCCGATGAAACAGATCCGGAGATCCTCCGATTGCCCCTGCACTGCACGTCATCCTTCCGATCGCCTACGGTCGGACCAACCCTGCCGTGAAACGCGAAGGACCGCACCTCGATTTACGAGGTGCGGTCCTTCCTGCGTTCGTGCGTACTACAGCTTGACGAGCGTCTTCATCGCCCGGTCGACCTCCCAGAAGGCCCGAATCGACTGCAGCTTGCCCTCGTCGTTCACCCGGTAGATGAACACTCCCTCGGCATCGATCTGGTTGCCCGCCACGACGGACCGGATGCTGCCGACGTAGACCATCTCGTCGCCACACTGCAGGGTGTCCCTGATGTCGAAGACGAGCGACTCGGTGTTCGCGATGGTCATGTCGTAGAAGCGGGCGATGGCCTCCCGGCCGTGGTGCCCCTTGCCCTCGGGATCGAAACCCGAAGGGCCGACCGGATCCTCGACCCAACCGTCCTCCGCGAACAGGGCCAGCCACTCCTCTTTGCGCTTGCCGCTCGCGGCGGACTGGGACGCGCGCGAGGCGATCCGGACGGGGTGCTCCGTCGCGGTATCGGTCATGACGCACCTCCCGCGATGTTGTCGGCCGCGAACTTGCGCAACGAGTCCTGCTTCGCCTCGAGCGGGCCGTCGAAGGGCACGCCGTCGAAGATCCACGGCACCACGATGGAATCGGTGATGCCCGCATCGGCGAGTTCGGCGTAGCCGTCCTTGCCGAAGCGATCGATGCACACGGCCTGCAACTCGAAAGGCTCATCCGCGCGGCCGTATTCGGCCCGCAGATCATCGAGCTTGCGCTTGGTCTCGACGAGGTCCTTGAACTTCATCATCGCCGAGGTCCAGCCGTCGCCCACCCGGGCCGCCCGGCGCAGCGCCACGTCGGTGTGTCCGCCGACGTAGAACGGCACCGGCTTGCTCGGCGCGGGGCTGATCTGCAGCCGGTCGAAATCGTAGAACTCCCCGTGGAACTCGACCATGCCACCCGCGAGCGTCAACTTGATGATCTCGATCATCTCGTCGACACGGGCGCCGCGCTTCTTGAACGGCACGCCGCACCACTCGAACTCCTCAGGTGCCCAGCCGATCCCGACGCCGAAACCGAACCGGTTCCCGGTCAGGTTCGCCACCGAGCCGACCTGCCGCGCGAGCAGCAGCGGGTTCCTGGACCCCAACTTCAGCACGTTCGTGTAGAAGCCGATGGTGGAGGTGGCAGCCCCGAGCGCCGCCGCGGCGATCAGCGGATCCACCCACGGCGTCTCGGCGTTCCACATCCGGGAGCCGTCGGGGGTGTACGGGTAGTCGGCAGCCGCCGTCTCCATGTAGAACAGCGAGTCCGGCAAGGCGATATTGGCGAACCCGCACTCCTCGGCGGTCTGCGCGAGCGGGATGAGCTGATCGAGCGGGCTCATCGCGATTCCGACGGTGAACTTCACGGCGCTTCCCTCCTAGTTGGTCGGGCGGTCGGAGCCGACCACCCACATCGCGAAGTACTGCGAGCCACCGCCGTACGCGTGGCCGAAGGCCTTGCGCGCGCCGTCGACCTGATGGTCACCGGCGCGTTCCATCACCTGCATCGCCGACTCGGCGTACCGGATCATGCCGGATGCACCGATGGGGTTCGACGAGAGCACGCCGCCAGAAGCGTTGACCGGCATCCGCCCGCCGATCGCGGTCTCGCCTGCCTCGGTGAACTTCCAGCCCTCGCCCTCAGCCACGAATCCGAGGTTCTCCAGCCACATCGGCTCGAACCACGAGAACGGCACGTAGATCTCGGCCTCGTCGATCTCGGTGAGCGGATCGGTGATGCCCGCGGCCTTCCACAGTGCGGCCGCGGCGTCGCGGCCGGCCTGCGGGTTCGCGACGTTGCGGCCTGCGTACGCCAGCGGTTCGGTGCGCATCGCGGTCGCGTGGATCCACGCCACCTTGCGGCCGTCGGCCTCGACAGCCTTCGCAGCGTCCTCGTTGCCGATCACGATGGCGCAGGCGCCGTCCGAGGACGGGCAGGTCTCGTCGAAACGGATCGGGTCCCACAGCATCTGGGACGCCATCACGGACTCGACGGTGATGTCGGCCTGCTTGAGGTGTGCGTACGGGTTCAGTGCACCGTTGCGGCGATCCTTGACGGCCACCATCGCGCCAATGTGATCGGGGGCGCCCGAGCGGCGGATGTACGAGCGCACGTGCGGTGCGAAGAACCCGCCCGCCCCCGCACCGACCGGCATCGTGAACGGCACTGGCGTGGACAGCGCCCACATCGCGTTGGACTCGGACTGCTTCTCCCACGACACCGCGAGCACCCGCTTGTGCACGCCGGACTTCACCAGGCTGGCCGCCACGTTGCCGGTCGAGGCGCCGACCGATCCGGCGGTGTGCACGCGCAGCAGCGGCTTACCGTTGGCGCCCAGAGCATCCGACATCGCGAGCTCCGGCATCATCGACCCCTCGAACAGGTCGGGGGCCTTGCCGATCACGATGGCGTCGATGTCGTCCCAGCCGACGTGGGCGTCGGCCATCGCGCGGTCGACCGCCTCGCGGATCATGCCCGCCATCGTGACGTCGTGGCGCTTGGCGACGTAGTAGGTCTGGCCGGTGCCGAGGACGGCTGCCAATTGCTTCGCCATCAGTTGTTGCGTCCTTCCATGACTGCGACCAGGTTCTGCTGCAGCACAGGGCCACTGGTGGCGTGGGCGAGGGTGCGCTGCGCGTCACCGCTCATGATCTTCTGTGCCGCGTAGCCGATGCGCTCGAGGCCGCCGGAGAACATCGGGTTGCCGGTGAGCGGGCCGCCCGACGGGTTGATCGCGGTGGCATCGGTCAGCCCGATCGCCTCGCGCAGGATGATCTCCTGGTGCGTGAACGGGGCGTGCAGCTCGGCGACGTCGATGTTCGAGACATCACCACCGGTCGCGGCGCGAGCGGCGGCCGCGGTCGACGGCGACGTGGTCAGGTCGCGCGATCCGATGACGGGGGAGTCGATCCGGTGCTCGATCCCGGTGATCCATGCGGGCCGCTCGCACAGCTCGCGGGCACGGTCGCCGCGGGCCAGGATGATCGCGGCCGCACCGTCGGTGATCGGCGCGCAGTCGTGCGCGCGCAGCGGGTCCGCGACGTACTCGGACGCCAGCAGCGTCTCGACGTCGACGTCGCCGGAGAACTGCGCGTTCGGGTTGCTCTTCGCGGCGGCGCGGCTGCGCTTGGCGATCTGCGCCATGTCCTCGGCCGTCCACTTGCCTGCCTCGAGCCCGAGCCGGGCCTGCAGGCCTGCCATCGAGACGGAGTCGGGCCACAGCGGGGCGACCAGGTAGGGGTCGGTCTGCATCGCAAGGATCTGCCGGAGGTTGCCTGCAGAGGACTTGCCGAAGCCGTACACCAGCGCGGTGTCGACCTCGCCGGTCATGATCTTGACCCAGGCCTCGTACAGCGCCCAGGCGGCGTCCATCTCGACGTGCGACTCGTTGATCGGCGGCACGGCACCGATCGAGTCGATCGCGGAGATGAACGAGAACGAGCGTCCGGCCAGGTAGTCGGACGATCCGGAGCACCAGAAACCGATGTCGGACTTGGTGATTCCCAGCTCGGAGTACAACTGCTGAAAGCAGGGGACGAGCATCTCGACACCGTTGGTGGTGCCGGTTGTCTCGCGCACATGGGGGGCCTGTGCGAAGCCGACGACTGCAATGTCTGTCATGGTCTTTTCGGCTCCTAGAGGTGGTGCTTGTAGGTGTCGTAGTCCGCGTCCGGCTCACCGCTGGGACGGAAATGGGAGACGTTCCGGAGTGAGTACACCCACTCCTCCTTCGGCCGCCAGACGGCCTCGACGCGCATGCCCATCCGGACCTCGGCCGGATCGACCTCGAGGATCAGGTGCAGGAACGGGATGTCCGCGCCGTCGAGCAGGACATAGGCCGCGACATACGGGGGCTTGATCGACTGGCCCAGGAACGGGACGTTGACGATGCAGAAGGTCGTGATGACGCCCTTGTCGGACACCTCGACCTGCTCCTTGGTCGGCATGCCGTCGGTCGGGTTGGCGCCGCGCGGCGGCACGTAGACCTTGCCGTTCGCGTCGGTGCGGCCACCGATGATCTTGCCCTCCATCAGACCGAGGAGGTAGTAGGTCTCCTCGAACGAGGCGGTGTGCGTGTAGTGCAGGTCGATCGGGGTGACGATGTCGGTGACGGGCTCACCGCCGGACGGTGCCGGGGTCGACTCGCTCTCGCCGGGTTCGAAGCACGCGATGTCGCGGATGTGTCCGGTGCGCTCGTCGGCCCAGCGGACCCGCACCCGCATGCCGGTACTCATCGCGTCCGACGATCCGGCGTCGACGGCGTGCAGGATCGACGTGTCGGCGCCGTCCAACTTGACCAGCGCCCACGCGAACGGGTGGGTCAGCGGCTGACCCTCGATGGGATCGGGCATCCACGTCCAGCTGACGACCGTGCCGGTGTCCGAGACATCGACGAAGTCGGTCATCGGCTCGTGGGTGGTGGGATCGAACTCCGTCGGCGGCACGTGGACGCGACCATCGGAGCCTCGGGCGCCCACGACCTTCCGGTCGCGTAGGCCGGTGACGAATGCTCCGATGGTCGGTCCAACGGACCGCGTGTAGTCGAATTTGAGATTTAGTGGTGCCCTCAGGGGCTGCTCGGCCACTTGGGTCTTTTCAGGGGTCACAAAGTCGAGTAGAACAGGTTCTTATTCCACTGGCAATAGTCACTGTTGAACTGGAGGATTTTCGTGAAGCTTGGGTTGCAACTCGGATACTGGGGCGCGCAGCCCCCCGCCAACGCCCAGGAGTTGGTGACCGAGGCCGACACGGCGGGATTCGACGCGGTCTTCTCGGCCGAGTCCTGGGGCAACGACGCGTTCACCCCGCTGGCCTGGTGGGGCTCGAGCACGGAGCGGATCCGGCTCGGCACCTCGGTGGCGCAGCTGTCCGCCCGGACACCCACCGGCGCCGCGATGCACGCGCTGACCCTCGATCACCTCTCCGGCGGCCGTGCGATCCTCGGCCTCGGCGTCTCAGGGCCGCAGGTCGTCGAGGGCTGGTACGGCCAGCCCTTCCCGAAGCCGCTGGCGCGCACCAGGGAGTACGTCTCGATCGTGCGGCAGGTGCTCGCACGGGAGGCGCCTGTGACCAATGACGGCCCGCACTACCCGCTGCCGTTCCGCGGCGAGGCGGGCATGGGACTCGGCAAGCCGCTCAAGCCGATCACCCATCCGCTCCGCGCTGACCTGCCGATCTGGCTCGGCGCGGAGGGTCCGAAGAACGTCGCGCTGACCGCCGAGATCGCAGACGGCTGGCTGGCGATCTACTACACCCCGCGCCTGGCGCCGATGTACAACGAATGGCTCGACGAGGGCTTCGCGCGTCCTGGCGCCCGTCGCAGCCGCGAGGACTTCGAGATCGCGGCCACCTGCCAGGTCGTCATCACCGACGACCGCGCGGCCGAGATCGCGAAGCTCAAGCCGATCACCGCGCTGTACGTCGGCGGGATGGGCGCGCCAGAGCTGAACTTCCACGCGCAGGTCTACACCCGGATGGGCTACGGCGAGGAGGTCAAGGAGATCGGCAAGCTGTTCCTGTCGGGCCGCAAGGAGGAGGCGGCCGCGATCGTCCCGGACCAGATGGTCACCGACACGATGATCATCGGCAACGTCGACGAGGTGCGCACCCAGGTCAAGCAGTGGGAGGAAGCCGGCGTCACCATGCTGCTGGTGACCTGTCGGAACGTCGAGCACATGCGTCAGCTCGCGGCGGCGGTCAACCCCGCCTGATGTGAGTGGAACACGTTCCAGGGTCGGGCCCCGGATCGCCGAATCGGTGATCCGGGGCCCGATTCGCGGGACGGGTCACCGGGTGTCTCGATCCGTCCCGGTCGCCAGATCGTCGCAGTCGACCCGTCGGACGCGGCCGGCGTGCTCGCGAAGGTAGGGGAGGGCGCCCACGTCGCCCGTCGCCGCCGTCGACACCGCGGCCCAGTGATCGCGGGCCATCACGACGGGATGGCCCGGCCGGGCACCGTAGAAGGCCCGCGCGATCCCGCTCTCGGTGCCGGCCGCGGCCGCGATGACCCGGGCGACGGCATCGGCGCGCACGTCCGGCAGGTCGACCAGGTGAACAGCGGCGTAGTCCGCATCCAGATCGGCGGCGGCGGCCGCGAGACCGGCCCGCAGCGAGGCGCCGACCCCCTCGCGCCAGTCTGGCGCGTAGACGGCCTCCGCGCCCTCCGGCACCGCCGTGTCCGCCGCGCCCAGCACCACGATGACCCGGGAGCAGCCCCCACCCCGCAGCGCCGCGACCGCGGATCGCAGCCAGGCGCCCTGATGCGCCAGGACCTTCGGCATGCCGTACCGGCTGCCCTGGCCCGCGGCGAGCAAGACCCCGACGACGCGGTGCTGTGTCGTCGGGGTCTGCATGTCGTTGCCGGGGACGCTGGCCGCTATTTGCCCTGGAACTTCGGGGCGCGCTTCTCGGCGAACGAGCGCGGGCCCTCCTTGGCGTCGTCGCTCTTGAAGACCTCGGCGCCGATCTGGGCCTCGAGCTTGAAGGCCTCCTCCTCGTGCATGCCCTCGGTGACGCGGATGGTCTTGAGGATCGCCTGGACGGCGATCGGGCCGTTGGCGGCGATCGCGTCGGCGATCTCGAGCGCCTTGGTCAGCGCCTGTCCGTCCGGGACGACGTGGCCGATCAGGCCGAGTTCCTTGGCCTCGGGCGCCGGGACGTTCCTGCCGGTGAGCAGGATCTCGGCTGCGACGGTGTAGGGGATCTGGCGGACCAGGCGGACCGCGGAGCCGCCGAGCGGGAACAGTCCCAGCCGCGCCTCGGAGACGCCGAACTTGGCGCCCTCTCCCGCGACCCGGATGTCGGTGCCCTGCAGGATCTCGGTGCCACCTGCGATGGCCGCGCCCTCGACCGCGGCGATCAGCGGCTTGGTCAGCCGTCGGCCCTTGAGCAGGGCAGGCAGCTTGGTCAGGTCCATGGTGCCCTTGGCGAAAGTGTCGCCGGGGGCGTTCTTGTTCATCGCCTTGAGGTCCATGCCTGCGCAGAACGTGCCCCCGGCGCCCGTGAGGATCGCGACCCGGATATCGGGATCGTTGTCGACCTGGTCCCAGGCCTCGATCATGATCGCCATCATCTCGCCCGACAGGGCGTTGCGGGCCTCGGGGCGGTTCATCGTCACGATGAGGACGTGACCGCGCTTCTCGACGAGGCAGTGCGGGGACTGTTCCGAAATGTCGGAAATCTCGGCTGTGGTGGAGGACACTCTCGGCTCCCGATATCGTGTGAGTTGAGTCTCAAACTGACGCTTGCCAGAAACGGTAACACGTTCTACTTTATGGGCGTGGCCCTAAATATCGCAGACTTCGTCGAGCACTCCATTGACCTGAATCCGGAGCGGGTGGCGCTGCTGGACAGCGACCGTGAGATCACCTATGCCCAGCTGGAGGAGCGGACCAACCGTCTCGCACATTACCTGCAGGATCGCGGTGTCAAGCCGGGTGACAAGGTGGGCATCTACAGCCGTAACACCATCGAGGCCATCGAGGCCATGGTCGCGGTGTTCAAGGCCCGCGCGGTGATGGTCAACGTGAACTACCGCTACGTCGAGAACGAGTTGCAGTACATCTTCGAGAACTCGGACATGGCCGCGCTCATCGTCGAGCGCCGGTATGTGGACAAGGTGGCCAACGTGCTGCCGAACACGCCGCTGGTCAAGTCCGTGATCGTCGTCGAGGACGGCACGGACCTGGACTACTCGTCCTTCGGCGGTGTCGAGTACGAGCAGGCCCTGTCCGAGGGTTCGCCGGAACGTGACTTCGGCGAGCGCAGCCCCGACGACATCTTCATGCTCTACACCGGCGGCACCACCGGCATGCCGAAGGGCGTCATGTGGCGTCACGAGGACTGGTGGCGCGTGCTCGGCGGCGGTACCAACTTCGTCACCGGTGAGCGCGTCGAGGACGAGTGGGAACTCGCGAAGGTCGGCGCCGCCAACCCCGCGATGGTGCGCTTCCCCATCCCCCCGATGATCCACGGCGGCTCGCAGTCCGCGGTGTTCCACAGCCTCTTCGGCGGCGGCACCCTGGTGATGCACCCCGAGTTCAACGGCCACGAGGTGTGGCAGGTCATCGACCGCCACAAGGTCAACCTCATCTTCATCACCGGTGACGCGATGGCCCGTCCGATGCTCGACGCGCTGAAGGCGGGCAACCCGGAAACCGGTGAGCCGTACGACCTGTCGAGCCTGTACGTCATGGCCTCCAGTGCCGCGCTGTTCTCGCCTGCGCTCAAGGACGAGTTCCTCGACCTGCTGCCGAACCGGTACATCACCGACTCCATCGGCTCCTCCGAGACCGGCTTCGGCGGCCTGTCCGCAGTGACCAAGGGCGCCACCCACACGGGCGGTCCCCGAGTGAAGATCGACGCCGCGACCGTCGTGCTCGACGACGACGGCAACGTGGTCGAGGCCGGCTCGGGCACGGTCGGCGTGCTCGCCCGGCACGGTCACATCCCGCTCGGTTACTACAAGGACGAGAAGAAGACCGCCGAAACGTTCAAGGTCTACAACGGTGTTCGCTACTCGATCCCCGGTGACTACGCCACCGTCGAGGAGGACGGCACCGTCACCATGCTGGGTCGCGGCTCGGTCTCGATCAACAGCGGTGGCGAGAAGATCTACCCGGAAGAGGTCGAGGGCGCGATCAAGACGCATCCCGACGTCTTCGACACCCTCGTCGTCGGTGTCCCGGACGAGCGCTTCGGTCAGCGGGTCGCCGCGGTCGTCGCCACCCGCGACGGCGCTCGCCCGAGCATGAACGACATCGTGGCCGCTGCCCGCAAGGAGATTGCCGGCTACAAGGTCCCGCGCAGCGTGTGGTTCGTCGACGAGATCAAGCGTTCGCCTGCAGGCAAGCCCGACTACAAGTGGGCCAAGCAGCAGACCGAAGAGCGCGACGCCGACGACCACCTCACCAACGGAAACTCCTGATGCACAACGCTCTCGCCGACAAGTTCGGAATCCAGTACCCGATCTTCGCCTTCACCCCGTCCGAGCACGTGGCGGCGGCGGTGTCGCGGGCAGGCGGACTCGGTGTGCTGGGCTGCGTGCGGTTCAACGACCCCGAGGAGCTCGAGGCCACCCTCACCTGGATGGATGAGAACACCGACGGCAAGCCGTACGGCGTCGACATCGTGATGCCTGCGAAGGTGCCGACCGAGGGTGCTGCCGTCGACCTGGACAAGCTGATCCCCGCGGAGCATCGCGCGTTCGTGAACCGCACGCTCGACGAGCTCGGCGTGCCCCCGCTGACCGACGACGTCGAGCACGCCACCGGCGTGCTGGGGTGGCTGCACTCGGTGGCCCGGGCACAGGTCGATGTTGCGCTCAAGCACCGCCCGGCGCTCATCGCGAACGCGCTCGGATCCCCGCCGAAGGACATCATCGACGAGGCGCATGCGCACGGGGTTCCGGTCGCGGCACTCGCGGGCGCTGTCGGTCACGCACTGAGCCACGTGGCCAACGGTGTCGACATCGTCATCGCCCAGGGTTACGAGGCCGGCGGCCACACCGGTGAGATCGCCTCGATGGTCCTGGTTCCCGAGATCGTCGATGCGGTGGGCGATTCCGCCACCGTGCTGGCCGCGGGCGGCATCGGCAGCGGTCGGCAGATCGCCGCCGCGTTGAGCCTGGGCGCCTCGGGTGTGTGGATGGGTTCGTACTGGCTCACCGCCGCGGAATACAAGCTGGGCAGTGCGTCGGGCGAGGGCCCGTCGGCCATCCAGCGCGCCCTGCTCGACGCGAGCTCCTCGGACACCGTGCGCTCGCGGATCTACTCCGGTAAGCCGGCGCGGCTGCTCAAGACCAAGTGGACCGAAGCCTGGTCCAAGCCGGGTGCACCCGACGCGCTGCCGATGCCGTTGCAGAACCTGCTGGTCGCCGAGGCGCACCAGCGGATCGTCGCCTCGGAGAATCCCGAGGTGGTCGCGATGCCCGCCGGTCAGATCGTCGGACGGATGAACGAGATCCGGCCGGTCGCGGATTCGATGGCCGACCTGGTCGCCGAGTTCGAGGCGACCGTCGCGCGACTGAACAAGCTCAAGTAGGGCCGCAGCCCACGGGCTGCGGAAGCTGGGCCACACACGGAGGCCGGGTACGAATCTCGTACCCGGCCTTCGTGCTGTCTCCTGGACCGGGCAGAACCTATTCCGTTCACCTGTCACGTTCTCTCGACGCGATTCGTCATAGCTGTGACGGACCACGATCGCGGGGCACGAAGTTCGTGCCCCGCGCAAAAATCTGGAGGAGCAGCGATGCAGGCACGAATGAACAACCCGGCCATGGTCGTCCCCGGTGCGATGGAGGCCCTGCTCGCGCTGGGCAAGGCGAGCGCGAAGGGCGGGGTGCCGGAGACGACCCACACCCTGGTCCACCTGCGGGCGAGCCAGATCAACGGCTGCAGCGTCTGCGTCGACATGCATGCCCGCGACCTGAAGAAGGCGGGCGAGTCGGACGAGCGGGTGTTCGCGGTCAGTGCGTGGCGTGAGACGCCCTATTACACCGACGCCGAGCGCGCGGCGCTGGCGTTGGCGGAGGCCGTCACCCGGCTCAGCGATCGGTCCGATGCAGTTCCGGACGAGCTCTGGGACGAGGTCGCCGACCACTACGACGAGACGCAGATCGCGTCGCTGATCATGTCGATCGCGACGGTCAACCTCTGGAACCGACTCAACGCCTCCACCCGCCAGGTGGCTGGGGGGGCTTTGTTACAAACCGTCCACCGTATAATGGGGTGGGGGGGTGACCGCCCCACCCGACGTCGTGCCGTAGCTAGGAGTTCAGCTCGGCATCGAGCTTCGCCCGCAGATCCTGGGTCACCGGTTCGAAGTCGATACCACCGGGCGCGCGGTACCAGACCGGGTCGGCGCAGTGCCAGCGCTCGGCGCTGAGGGTGCGTCCGAGCACCTTGTAGGTGGCGGTGCGGGGCAGGTCCGTGCAGACCCGGACGAAGCTCGGCACCTGCTTCGGGCCGAGATCCGACTGGGCGCCGAGAAAGCGGGAGAAGTCGGCGATGTCGAAGTCGCTCGTCGCCACCAGTGCGACGGCCACCCGGTCGCCGACCTCGGGGTCGGGAACCCCGTAGGCGGCGACCTCCCCGACGTGGGGATGCCTGCCGAGGATCTGCTCGATTGGCGCGGTGCCGAGGTTCTCGCCGTCCACCCGCATCCAGCCGGAGCTGCGTCCGGCGAAGTACACGAAGCCCTCGGAGTCCCGGTAGCCCAGGTCGCCGCTCCAGTATTGGCCGTTCCGCACCCGCTCGGCCTCGGCCTCGGGATTCTTGTAGTACCCGGCGAAGCTGCCGGTGCCCGCGGTGTTCACCAGCTCGCCGGTCGCGACGTCCGCGTTGACGATCCGACCATTGGCGTCGAACTCCGCGGCTGGGCAAGGGATCCCGGTGTCCGGGTCTAACACCTCGATGCCGGCGGGGAGCAGCCCGAGGGCGCCGACGGGCGTGCCCGGGCTCCGTGGGATCAGCACGCCGCCCTCGGTGGAACCGAACCCGTCGACCACCCGGACATCGAATCGGCGCCCGAACTCGGCGATCGAGGAAGGCGACCCCTCGTTGCCGTAGAGCACCTTCAGCGGGTTGTTCGCGTCGTCCGCGACCTCGGGGGTGGCCAGCACGTAGGCGAGGGGCTTGCCGACGTAGTGCGCGTAGGTGGCGCCGAATCGCCGGACGTCCGGGATGAACTGGGACGCGGAGAACTTGCGGCGCAGTGCGAGATTCGCGCCGACGGCGACCGCGACCGCCCAACAGGCCATCACCGCGCCCGAGTGGAACATCGGCATCGAGATGTAGGCGGTGTCGGCGGCGGACAGCCCGAACCGTTCGGTGAGCATGATGCCGGGCCCGGCCACCATGCGGTGGGTCACGCGGACCGCCTTCGGATTCCCACTGGTGCCGGAGGTGAAGATCAACATGAACAGGTCGTCGCCGGCGGGAGCGGGCGACGACGGGGTGCTGTCGCGTTGTGCGGCAAGCAGATCCGACCACTCGGGGCCGTCGATGGTGAGGACGCGGACGCCGCCCAGATCGAGGCCGTCGAGCAGGGCGAGACGCTCGGTGTCGGTGACCACCACCTGGCAGTCCCCGCGCGCGATGTCGCCGGCGAGCGCCTCTCCGCGCCGGGTTGTGTTCAGGCCGACCACGACCGATCCGCCCAGCGCCGCGGCGCCGAGCAGGAGGGAGAACTCAGGAACGTTGTCCAGCAGCACCCCGACGTGTCGGGGTGCTGCCGGATCGAACAGGGCCGCCAGGCCCGCCGCCAGACCGGCGCTGAGTGCGACGTGTTCCGACCATGGAATTCTCTTGTCCTCGAACAGAATTCCGTGGTCGTTGTCGTCTCGGAGCCGGAGCAACAGATCGGTGACGGTGGGCATCGCGGTCGTCATGTGTGCAGCCTAGGTTCAGGCAGGCACGTCGGCGAGGATCTGTCCCAGCCTGCGCAACTGCTCGGTGGCCGAGCCCAGTGCGAACTCGTTGTGCTTGGCCGCCAGGAAGTACCGGTGCACGGGGTGGTCGCGGTCGAGGCCGACGCCGCCGTGGATGTGGATCACCGTGTGCGCGACACGGTGACCCGCATCGGCCGCCCAGAACTTCGCGGTCCGGACCTCTTCCTCGGCAGGCAGGTTCTCGCTGAGGCGCCAGGCGGCCTGCCACAGCGTGGACCGCACGCCCTTGACGTCGATGAAGGCGTCGGCGAGGCGCTGGGCCACGGCCTGGAAGCTACCGATCGGGCGGTCGAACTGGACCCGCTCGCGCGCGTACTCCGCGACCAGTTCCAGGGCCCGCTCCAGGGTGCCGAGCTGGGTCGCGCTCAGCGCGACCGCTGCACGGGCCAGGATCGAGTCGACGACCTCGGCGCCGCGCTCGGTGCCGCCGAGGACCTGGTCGGTGCCGACGACGGCCCCGGACAGCTCCACGAGCGACTCGGCGCTGTAGTCGGTGGTGATCTGGCGCTCGACGCGCACGCCAGGGTTGGACGGCTCGACCAGGAAGACGGCGACGCCCTCCGGGGTGGTCGCCGGTACCAGGATGACATCGGCGAAGGTGGCGGCGGGCACGGTGATCTTCGTGCCGGTGAGCGACCAGCCGTCGGCGGTGCGCTCGGCGCGGGTGACCGGCCGGGCGGGATCGGGGTTGAGTTCCTCGGCGAGTGCGACGGTGAGGACGACCTCGCCCGCGCCTGCCCGCCGGGCCAGGTCGCGCTGCGCCTCGTCGCCGTGCTCGGCCAGCGCGGACGCGGCCAACACGATCGAGCTCAGGTACGGCACGGGGGAGAGCGTGCGGCCGAGCTCCTGCAGCACGCTGCTCTGCTCGAGGATGCCGAACCCACCCCCGCCGACCGATTCCGGCAGCGCGGCGGCGAGCACTCCCGCGTCGGCGAGGGCTTGCCAGAGCTTGTCGTCGAAGCGGTCCTCGGCGGCGTCGAGCTCGCGGAGGCGGTCGTTGGTGGTCAGCTTCTCGGCAATGCTCCGGGTCAGCTGTTCGAGGTCCTGCTGGGCCTCGGTACGTGTGAAGTCCATCGGAAGTCCTTGGGTACGTGGAGGGTCGGTCGGCGGATGCGGCTGTTACCGCTTCGCGGGCGGCTGACCCAGCGCCGTCATGGCGAGGATGTCGCGCTGCACCTCGTTGGTGCCGCCGCCGAAGGTGAGGATCAGCGAGGAGCGATGCATCCGCTCGACGCGTCCGCGCAGCACCGCGCCCGCGGAGTCCTGGCGCAGGTAGGCCAGCGGTCCGAGGACCTCCATCAGCAGCCGGTAGGCCTCGGTCGCGAACTCGGTGCCGAAGACCTTGCACGCTGAGGCGTCACCCTTGCTCGGGGCGTGCGCGGAAGCGACTTCCCAGTTCAGCAGCTTGAGGTACTCGGTCTTGGCGTGCACCCGAGCGAGATTGATCTGCACCCATTCCTGGTCGATGACTCGGCTGCCGTCCGCCATCTTGGTGTTCTGCGCCCACTCGATCGTCTGGCGCAACGCACCCTGGATCGGGGCGGCCGAGACCAGCGCGACCCGCTCGTGGTTGAGCTGGTTGGTCATCAGCGACCAGCCGCCGTTTTCCTCGCCGACCAGAGCCGAGGACGGCACGCGCACGTCCTGGTAGTAGGTGGCGCTGGTATCCGGGCCTGCCATCGTGTGGACGGGCGTGTACGAGAAGCCCTCCGCGGTGGTCGGCACGATGAGCATGCTGATGCCCTTGTGCTTCTTGGCCGTCGGGTCGGTGCGGACGGCGAGCCACACGTAGTCCGCGTACGCGATGAGGCTGGTCCACATCTTCTGGCCGTTGATGACGTAGTCGTCGCCATCCTTGACCGCGGTGCTGCGAAGGCTGGCGAGGTCGGTGCCCGCGCCGGGCTCGGAGTAGCCGATGGAGAAGTGCAGTTCGCCTGCCGCGATCTTGGGCAGGAAGAACTTCTTCTGCTCCTCCGAGCCGTAGTGCATGATCGTCGGTGCGACCGAGTTGATGGTGAGGAACGGCACCGGCGCGCCCGCGATCGCGGCCTCGTCGGTGAAGATCAACTGGTCGAGCGCCGAGCGCTCCTGTCCGCCGTACTCCTTGGGCCAGCCGAGGGCCAGCCATCCGTCTCGGCCCATCTCGCGCACGACGTCGCGGTAGACGGTGCCCGAGCCGTACTCGCCGGTCTGGGCGCTGAGCGCTTCGCGGCGCTCGGGAGTGATGAGCTTCGCGAAATAGGCGCGCAGCTCCTCCCGCAGCTTCTGCTGCTCGGCGCTGTAGGTGATTTGCATCGGTACCTCTCCGGTCTCTGACACAGGTTCTAGTCTGTTTGGTGCCGTTATCTCGTTGCGATTGGCCGAGCGGTCGAGGCGCGTTTTCGGCCCGTCACTATGGGTTTTTCGCATCATTGCACAGGAGTGGAACGGGTTCTAGTCTTATGCTGGATCTGCCCGCGGGTCCAGCCCATAGACACGCGTGCCGCAGACGTCGATTCGAACGAGAAGTGAGGTTCATTCATGGAGGTCAAGGTCGATAGGGATCGTTGTGAGGCGAACGGTGTCTGCGTCGGCATCGCGCCCGACATCTTCGATCTGACGGACGACGACGAACTGGTGATCACCCAGCCCGGTGACGACGCCGATTCGGTGGCCAAGCTGGAGGAGTCGGTCGCCCAGTGCCCGCGCGCTGCGCTGACCCTCGAGCGCTAACTGTTCTTGCCGGGAATAAGAACACGTTCTAGAGTGAGCGCCGTCACGGATGTGACGGCGGAACCCGCTCCGGGGGCCGCATCGAAATCACGAAGGCAGTGGTGAGTTTGACTAGTCGCGAGGTAAGTCTGGACGGCAAGGTCGCAATCGTGACCGGTGGTGCGTCGGGTCTCGGCAAGGCCGAGGCGATCGGCCTCGCCAAGGCGGGCGCGAACGTCGTCATCAACGATCTGGTGGCCAATGAGAACGCCGATGCGGTCCTCGACGAGATCCAGACCCTCGGTGGCAAGGCGGTGTTCATTCCCGGCGACATCGGCGAGCGCGCCACCGCCGACGCGTTGATGGAAGCGGCCCAGCAGGCGGGCGGCGTCGACATCGTCGTCAACAATGCCGGCATCGTGCGGGACAAGATGCTCTTCAGCATGTCCGACGAGGACTGGGATCTGGTGCTCAAGGTCCACCTGCGCGGTCACTTCCTGCTGTGCCGCAACGCGGCGGTGCACTGGCGCGCCGAGTCGAAGGCGGCGGGCGCACCGGTCTACGGCCGCCTGATCAACACGTCCTCCGAGGCCGGCCTGCTCGGTCCGGCCGGGCAGCCGAACTACGGTGCGGCCAAGGCTGGGATCACCGCCCTCACCCTGTCCGCGGCGCGCGGCCTCGAGCGCTACGGCGTTCGCGCCAACGCGATCTGCCCGCGGGCGCGCACGGCGATGACGGAGAACGTCTTCGGCGACGCCCCCGAGGACGGCACCGATCCGCTCTCGCCCGAGCATGTCGTGAACCTGGTGTCGTACCTGGCCTCGCCCGCGGCCGACGCCATCAACGGCCAGGTCTTCATCGTCTACGGACCGATGGTGGCGCTCATGGCCGCGCCGGTCGTGGAGCAGCGATTCGATTCGCCCGATGCGGTGTGGACCCCCGAGGGCCTCGCGGACTCGCTCGGCGGCTACTTCGACGGGCGCGACCCGGCTCGGATGTTCGCGGCGACCGAAGCGGTCAAGTCACTCGGCTGAGCGGCGCGTTCAGCCGTACCTGAGAAACGTGCGCATTTCGGCACGCAGGTAGATCGGCTGAGTGAAGATGATGTCCGGGGTGGGTCTGACCTGCCCCGGACAGCAATGAGTACGCGTTCTAGATATCCGCAGGTCCGGGTGGGGTGGGGACGAATCCCGGAGTGGTCGCGGCACGAGCCCGAGTGGCCGAACGAGCGTGGGGGAGAGCCTTCGCACGTGTGTGGATACTCGATGTCGTGGTCGGTGACCATCGGGCTCACCATGCACCTGATTCATGAAAGACAAAGGGAGTCAACGTGGCCGGATGTCGCATGCTCGGAGCTCGGCTCCGGGTGTGCGGCGCCGGCCACCGATCCCGCCGGCCCGGCCCCACTGAACACGGGTGCCCGGCCGCCGGGTCTGCCCTCCCGGTGGTACGAGTTGAACAGCACCGATGCGTCCGGAGGGGAACACCTTTGACAGGTGAACACGTTCTAGTTAATATGACCTGCATCACAGGCATCCGGGGGGATTTCACTGCCCCCCAGTGGTGCCCTGCGCGAGAACACTGACGAGGAGGCACGATGGACGACCTCCTTCTGGTGCCGCTGCGCGCCGTGGGCGGCTTCTTCGCGATGGCGGGGGAGACCTTCAAGGCGATGGGCCAGCGGCCGTTCCAGCGTCGTGAGTTCGTAGACCAGGCCTGGTTCGTGGCCCGGGTGTCGATGGTGCCGACGGTGCTCGTCGCCATCCCGTTCACCGTGCTGGTGGTCTTCACGATCAATGTCCTGCTGCGCGAGATCGGCGCCGCCGACCTCAGCGGCGCGGGAACCGCGCTCGGCGCGGTCACCCAGGTGGGGCCGATGGTCACCGTGCTGATCGTCGCCGGTGCGGGTGCCACCGCGATCTGCGCCGACCTCGCCGCGCGAACCATCCGCGAAGAGATCGACGCGATGAAGGTGCTCGGCATCAACCCGATCCACCGACTGGTGGTGCCCCGGGTGCTCGCCTCGACGGTGGTCGCCCTGCTCCTCAACGGGCTGGTGTCCACCATCGGTATCGTCGGCGGCTTCGTCTTCTCTGTCTTTCTGCAGGACGTGAACCCCGGCGCCTTCATCAACGGGATCACCCTGCTGACCGGCTTCGGTGAGCTGATGCTCTCGCAGCTCAAGGCCGGTTTGTTCGGCATGATCGCGGGCCTGGTCGCCTGCTTCCTCGGGCTCAACGTAAAGGGTGGCGCAAAGAGTGTGGGTGACGCGGTGAACCAGACGGTTGTCTTCGCGTTCATGGCGCTGTTCGTGGTGAACGTTCTCGTCACCGCCGTCGGTGTCAAGCTGACGGCGGGGTGACGGGATGGCATTCGCACTGACAGGGCGTTTCCGTGGGACCAGGAAGCGGATCGGCAAGTTCTCCGGTTCGATCGACAGCATCGGTGAGCAGGCACTGTTCTACTGGCGGGCGGTCGCCTCGGCTCCGCGCGCGCTCATCCACTACCGGAAAGAGACGATCCGGCTGATCGCCGAGATCAGCATGGGCACCGGCGCGCTCGCCGTGATCGGTGGCACCGTCGTGATCGTCGGCTTCCTGACCCTCTTCGCGGGCGGCACCATCGCCGTGCAGGGCTTCAGTTCGCTCGGCAACATCGGTGTCGAGGCCCTGACCGGATTCTTCGCCGCCTTCATCAACGTGCGCATCGTCGCGCCGGTCATCGCGGGCATCGGGCTCGCGGCCACCATCGGCGCAGGCTCCACCGCACAGCTGGGCGCGATGCGGGTCACCGAGGAGATCGACGCGCTCGAGGTGATGGCGATCCCGTCGATTCCGTACCTGGTCAGCACCCGCGTGATGGCGGGGATGATCGCGATCGTGCCGCTCTACGCGCTGGCCGTGACCGCCTCGTTCATCGCCAGTCGATTCGCGACGGTTGTGATCTACGGGCAGTCGCCTGGTGTCTATGACCACTACTTCTCGACGTTCCTGATACCGACGGACATCCTCTGGTCCTTCGCTCAGGCGATCGTGATGGCGCTGGCCGTCATGCTCATCCACACCTACTACGGGTACAACGCCAGCGGCGGTCCGGTCGGCGTGGGCGTTGCGGTCGGTAATGCGGTGCGTACGTCGCTGATCGCGGTCGTCACCGTGACCCTCCTCATCTCGCTCGCCATCTACGGCGGGTCCGGCAACTTCAACCTCTCGGGATAGCGCGCATGTCTGAACCTGAACCCAAATGGAAGAAGAAGGTCGCGGCGCTGACGCTCGTGGGCAGCCTCGTCGCGGTCGCGGCCGTCTCGCTGACCATGTTCTCCGGCGGATTCACCGACAGCGAGCCGGTGACGGTGACCGCCGACCGCGCCGGTCTGGTGATGGACCCCGACGCCAAGGTGAAGATGCGCGGCGTCCAGGTCGGTCGTGTCGCCTCAATCGGGCAGGAGGGCGACCAGGCCAAGCTGGAGCTGGCGATGGATCCGGCGTCCATGCACCTGATCCCGTCGAACGCACAGGTCGAGATCAAGTCCACCACAGTGTTCGGCGCCAAGTACGTCAACTTCGTTGTGCCGGAGAACCCGTCGTCGAGCTCGCTGTCGGCCGGCACCACCATCGAGGCCGACTCGGTGACCGTCGAGTTCAACACGCTGTTCGAGAACCTCTCGACGCTGCTGCAGCAGATCGAGCCGGAGAAGCTCAACGCCACGCTCGGCGCGATCTCCGAGGCGCTCAACGGCCGCGGTGACCAGCTCGGCCAGCTGCTGGAGGAGACCGACCAGTACCTGAAGAAGGTGAATCCCGCACTGCCGCAGTTGCAGCGCGACCTCCGGGCCGCCTCGACGGTCACCAATGTGTACGCGGACGTCACGCCGGACCTGATGCGGTTGCTGGACAACGCGACCGCGACCAGCGGCACCATCGTCGACGAGCAGGCGAACCTCGACCTGCTGCTGATGAACGTGACCGGGCTGGCGAACAACGCGAACGGGGTGCTCACCGAGAACGAGGCCAACCTGACGAAGGCGCTGGCGGATCTCAAGCCGACGACCGAGCTGCTGTCCGAGTACTCGCCCGTGATCGGGTGCCTGATCACCGGGCTGAACAAGCTCCGTCCGGCCGCCGAGGCACTCGAGGGCGGCATGCAGCCGGGCTTCGCGCTGAGCGCGAGCTTCCAGTACGGCGCCGAGCCGTACACCAACCCCAAGGACCTCCCGAAGGTGAACGCCACCGGTGGACCGAACTGCATGGGCCTGCCTGACTTCGACGTGCGCCGCGATGGAAACGCGAACTTCCTCGTCACGGACACCGGGACGGTGCCGTATGTGCCGTCGACGAAGGTGGGCACGAACATGCCCAAGGTCTTCCAGCTGCTGTACGCCGGCGTTTACCCGGAGGGGGGGAACTGATGCGGCCTACCACCGTCAAATTGCTCGTCTTCACCACGGTGATGGCGCTGATCTTCGCCGGCCTGGCGATCGTGTTCAGTCAGTATCGCTTCAGCAGCTCGAACTCCTTCACCGCGCAGTTCAGCGATTCGTCCGGCGTGAAGCCGGGCGACAAGGTGCGCATCGCAGGCGTGCCGGTCGGCTCGGTGAAGGGCGTGAGCATCGACAGCGACAACCTCGCCGAGGTCGACTTCAATGTCGACAGCCAGTACGAGCTCTTCAAGAGCACCAGGGCCACCGTGCGCTACGAGAACCTCGTCGGTGACCGGTACCTCGAGCTTCTCGAGGGCGCCGGGTCGATGGAGCAGCTCGACGACGGCGGGACCATCCCGGAGGATCAGACCTCGCCCGCGCTCGATCTCGATCTGCTGCTCGGCGGGTTCAAGCCGCTGCTCAAGGGCCTGGACGCCGAGCAGGTCAACGACCTCTCCGGTGCGCTGTTGCAGGTCTTCCAGGGCCAGGGCGGCACGCTGGTCTCGCTCCTCGGCAGCACCAGCTCGTTCACCAAGACCCTGGCCGACCGGGACGAGCTGATCGGCGAGGTGATCACCAACCTGAACACCACGCTCGGCACGATCAACAACAAGGGCGAACAGTTCTCCACCACGATCGATCAGCTCCAGCAGCTGGTGAGCGGGCTCGCGAAGGACAGTGATCCCATCGGTAACGCGATCCCGCAGATCGCTACCGCCACGGGAGATCTCGCCGAACTGTTGCAGGGTGCGCGGCCGGACCTGCAGTCCACCATCACCGAGACCGGTCGCGTCGCGACCCAGCTCGATCTGGGTCAGGATGACATCAACTGGGTGCTCGGGGCGTTGCCCGAGGCATACAAGAAGCTGATCAGGGTGGGTGCGTACGGCGGGTTCTTCCAGTTCTACACCTGCAGCGTGAAGTTCAAGTTCGACGGCCCGGATGGCAAGGACCTGATCGTGGATCTCCCCACGACCCCGACGCAGACGACAGGGAGGTGCGCGTTCAAGTGACGAAGCCACGCGAAAGAGACCCCGTTCAGATCGGGATCATCGGCCTCGTAGTCGCCGGCTCCCTCGTGATTGCCGGAATGCAGTATGACCAGCTGCCGTTCATCTCCGGTGGCGGCCAGTACACCGCGCACTTCGCCGATGCGGGCGGACTGATGACCGGGGACGAGGTCACCGTCTCGGGCGTCAACGTCGGCACCGTCGACAAGGTCGACCTGGACGGCCCGCAGGTGCTGGTCACCTTCACCGTGCAGGACGGGATCGCGCTCGGCGACGAGACGAGCGCCGCGGTCAAAACCAACACCATCCTCGGTCGCAAGTCGCTCAAGGTGACCCCCGCGGGCGGCGGGACGCTGCGCAAGTCCGAGACGATTCCGTTGGAGCGCACCAACTCCCCGTACTCGCTCAACGATGCGCTCGGCGACCTGTCGAACACGGTCTCCGACCTCGACACCGACCAGCTCAACAACTCGCTGAACGCGATGTCCGACACGCTCCAGGACACCCCGCCCGAGCTGCGGACCGCCTTGGACGGGGTCACCCGGCTCTCGGCGAGCATCAACTCCCGCGACGAGAGCCTGCGCGAGCTGCTCCATCGGGCTGAAGGCGTGACGGGGATCCTGGCGACCAGGAGTGACCAGATCAACGCTCTGCTGGTGGACGGCAACCAGTTGCTCGGCGAGCTCGACCGGCGACGGAACGCGATCAGTGAGCTGATCGTGAACATCTCCGCGGTGTCCCGGCAGCTGTCCGGTGTGGTGCAGGACAACCAGGAACAGATCAAACCGACTCTGGAGAAGCTGAACTCGGTGGTTGCGGTGTTGCAGGAGAACAAGGACAACATCGGGAAGGCCCTCGACGGGCTCGGCCCCTACGCGACCGCGCTCGGCGAATCCGTCGGCAGCGGCCCGTTCTTCATGGCGTACGTGGCGAACTTCCAAGTCGGCGCGATGACCCAGACCTTCACGGACTCGCTGGTGTGGCCCGAGCACGTGCCCAAGGATCTGCAGCAGTTCCCGCCGCTGACCGTCACTCCCGTGGACCCGAACCGGTGAGCGCCCCGATGACCGACCGCCAGAAATGGATCCTGCGCGGTGTTTCTGCCGCTGTGGTGATCGCCGCGCTGGTGGCGGGCACATTGTTCCTGTTCCCGGGGCTCGGGAAGAACCGGATCACCGCGTACTTCCCGACGACCACCGGCATCTACGCGGGCGACGACGTGCGGGTGCTCGGCGTGACGGTGGGCAAGATCGCCAGCATCGACCCCGAGGGTGAGAACGCGCGCGTGGAGATGGACGTCGATTCGGGCGTGGACATCCCCGCGGACGCCAAGGCGATCATCGTGGCGCCCAGCCTGGTGGCGGCCCGTTTCATCCAGCTGACGCCGGTGTACACCGGCGGCGAGACGATGGGCGACGACGCCGAGATCCCGGTGGAGCGCACCGCCGTTCCGGTCGAGTGGGACGAGATCAAGGCAGAGCTCGCCAAGCTCTCCACCGCGCTCGGGCCGGAGGGCGGCGCCGACCAGGGCTCCCTCGGCAGGTTCATCGACACCGCCGCCGAGAACCTCGAGGGCAACGGCGACAGCATCAACAAGACGCTGCGTGAGCTCTCGGACACCATGCACACCCTCTCGCAGGGCCGCACCGACCTGTTCTCCACGATCCGGAATCTGCAGGCCTTCGTGTCCGCACTGTCCGCGAGCAACCAGCAGATCGTGCAGTTCAGCGGCCATCTCGCGTCGGTGTCCTCGGTGCTGGCCGACAACACCGACGAACTCGGGGTGGCGCTGAGCGACCTCAACGTGGCTATGGGCGACGTGCAGCGGTTCGTCAGCGAGAACCGGGCCGGTCTCACCGAATCGGTGGAACGGCTCGCCGATGCCACCCAGGTGCTGGCGCAGAAGCGGCCCGAGATCGAGCGGGTGCTGCACATCGCGCCGAACGCGCTCGCGAATTTCAACAATATCTATCAGCCCGCGGCGGGCTCGCTGACCGGCGTGATCGCGGCGAGCAACGCGAACAATCCCATCAACATGATCTGCGGCATGATCGACGGCCTCGACACGAACGACTCCGGCAAGAGCGCCGACCTCTGCGCGCAGTTCCTGGGGCCGGTGCTGAACTCGGTGAAGATGAACTACCCGGGGATCCTGACGAACCCGGCCACGGGCGTCCAGGCCATGCCGGATCAGTTGACCTTCAGCCCCCCGAGCCTGGAGAACCAGATCCCGGCGCGGGCCGCCAAATCGACGATCAAGCCCATCGCCGGGCCGCTCGCCGGCCTGCCGACCATCAACGTGCCCAAGGATCTCGAGTCCTTGCTCAAGCCGGGAGGTGGCCGATGACACGCACCAGCACCCACCGCCGGGTCGCGATCGGATCGATCGCGTTCGGTCTGACGATCGCCCTCACCGGGTGCGAATGGACCGGCCTGAACTCGGTACCCATGCCCGGCACCGAGGGCAGCGGGGACGGCGCGTACTCGGTGAAGATCGAGATGCCGAACGTGACCACCCTGTCGGAGAACTCGCCGGTGCGGGTGAACGACGTCACGGTCGGCACGGTCGATTCCATCGAGGTGCAGAACTGGCACGCGGTCGTCACGGTCTCGCTGAACGAGGACGTCGTGCTGCCCGCGAACGCGACCGCCAAGATCGGCCAGACCAGCCTGCTCGGCTCGCAGCACCTGGAGCTGGCACCGCCGGTCGGGATCGCACCTGAGGGAACGCTTTCCGACGGGGACGTCATCCCGGAGGCACGCGCGGGCGCCTACCCGACCACCGAGCAGACGCTGTCCTCGCTGTCCGTCGTGCTCAACGGCGGCGGACTCGCCCAGATCAACGACATCACCAGGGAACTCAATGCGGGCCTCGTCGGCCGCGAGGACTCGATCCGCGACCTGCTGCCGCAGCTCGACCAGCTGGTGGGCAGCCTGGACCGTCAGCGCGGCGATATCATCACGGCGATGGAGGGCCTGGACCGGCTGTCCACCAACGTGAATCAGCAGTCCGCGACGCTGACCGCGGCGCTGGACGGTATCCCGCCCGCGCTCGAGGTCCTCGTCGGCCAGCGGCAGAACCTGACCGATGCCCTGATCGCACTGGGCAACCTCAGCACCACCGCGACCCGGGTGATCAACGAGAGCGGCGACGACCTCAAGGCCAACCTGCACTCGCTGGTACCGGTGCTCAATACGCTTGCCAACACCGGGAACTCGCTCACGGAGGTGCTCTCCCTCCTGCTCAGCTACCCGTTCGCGCTCAAGAACCTGGACCAGGTGTTCCGGGGGGACTACGCGAACCTGATGATGTTGATCGACCTGACCGGCAGGCGGTTGGACACGAACTTCCTGACCGGTACCGGACTCGGCGGCACGCTCGGCGGTATCGAGGGCGCGCTCGGCAAGGCCGCAGGCGTGGCCGGGCAGTCGACGAACCCGCTGCAGAGCCCCAGCCCGAAGCCGCCGGCCAAGCCGGCCGCTGCCCCTGCGCCCGCCCCGTCGATCCCCGGCCTGCCCCAGATCCAGCTCCCGCAGATCCCCGGACTCCCGCAGCTAGGAGCACCCAAGCCATGATGCTGTCGAAGTTCGTCCGTGTTCAGCTGGTCATCTTCTCGATCCTCACGGTGATCGGGTTGTCCGTGATGGCGACGCAGTACGTCCAACTCCCGGCGCTGTTCGGGATCGGTCGATACGACGTCACCGTCCAGCTGGAGTCCACCGGTGGCCTGTACCCGCATGCCAACGTGGCCTACCGCGGGACCAATGTGGGCACCGTCGACGAGGTGGTGCTCACCGAGTCCGGTGTGGACGCGAAGCTGTCCATCGGCAGCAAGTACAAGATCCCCGCCGACGTGGACGCGGAGGTCAAGAGCGTCTCCGCGGTCGGCGAGCAGTACGTGGACCTGATCCCACGCGAGGATTCCGAGCCGTACCTGTCGGACGGGGACGTCATCCCCGAGGACCGGACCTCGGTGCCGCAGGAGGTCGGTGCGCTGCTCGACCAGGCCAATACCCTGGTCAAGAGTGTCTCGAACACCCAGCTGAAGCTGGTGGTCGACGAGGCCTTCAAGGCCTTCAACGGCACCGGCCCCGAGCTGCAGCAGCTCATCGATTCGGCGCGGCTGTTCGTCCAGGAGGCCAACGCGAACTCCGACGCGACCGTGCAGCTGATCGATCAGATCGGCCCCCTGCTGGACACCCAGGTGGTCAGCAGCGACGCGATCCGGTCCTGGACCAAGAACCTGGCGACGTTCTCCGATCAGTTGCGCGCCAGCGACCCGGACCTGCGGGCCGTGATCGAGAAAGGCCCCGGCACCGCCGCGGAGGCCAATGCGTTGTTCCAGGATCTGAAGCCGACGCTCCCGCTGCTGCTGGCGAACCTGGTGAGCGTCGGCGAGGTCGGCGTGATCTACAACAAGAGCCTCGAGCAGATCCTGGTGCTGTACCCGCCGATCACCGCGGGGCTGGCGACCGCCGCGTTCCAAGGGCCCATGGAAGAGGGCGCGATCGTGAACTTCATGCTGGAGGTCAACGACCCGCCGCCGTGCACCACAGGCTTCCTCCCGCCCGACCAGTGGCGATCGGGTAACGAGGTGTCCACGCCGGACACTCCGCCCGACCTGTTCTGCAAGGTGGCGCCGAACGATCCCAGCACCGTGCGCGGAGCAAGGAACAGCCCATGCATGGAATTCCCCGGCAGGCGGGCGCCGACCCCGGAGGCGTGCCGCACGGGCTACGTCCCGCTGGGCAACAACCCGCCCAACGGGCCGATCATGCCGGCGAATGTACCCTCGTACACGACAGTTCCCAGCTCCTATGGCGAGTCGGTGGAAGCGCCTGTGACGGCGCGGCCCTACGACCCGAAGACGGGCAAGTACACCGGTCCTGATGGCCGGCTGTATACCCAACCGGCATTGGCGTCGGGGGGCTCGTCCGGAAAGGAGTCGACATGGCAGACGATGATGACCGGTCAGCAGAGCTGACCAACGCGAACAAGCCGGCTCCCCGCAGGCGCGCGAGCCGTAGCGCGGGACCCCCGGTGGAAGACCGGGCCGAGGTTACGGGCGCAACGACGACGGTGACGGCCGAGGCCGCCCCCGAGCAGAGCGCACCCAAGGCCGATGCCGAGGGTGTCACGCCCAAGGCAGCCGAACCCAAGGCGGCAACTGACGCCGAGTCGGTGAGCGCGGAGCCGGCACCGGACGCCGAGCCGGCAGTGGATGCAGAGTCGGTGGACGCCGAGCCGGCTGCGAAGGCACCCCGTCGCCGGCCGACCGTCCCGATGGTCGTGGCTGGTGTGTTGGTGCTGGCGCTGATCGCGGCTGGGATCGTGCTGCTGTTCGACAAGAATGCGGCCAGCGATCGGGACGCCAAGCGGAACGCCTACGTGCAGACCGCGCGGCAGACGGTGCTGAACCTGACCACGATCCGTCCGGAGACCGCCAAGGAGGACGTCGAGCGCATCCTCGCGGGCGCGAGCGGCGACTTCAAGGCCGAGTTCGACGGCCGCCAGGATCCCTTCGTCAGCGTCGTGAAGGAGGCCTCGGTCACCACCGAGGGCCAGATCATCGAGGCCGGACTCGAGCGCGAGGACGGCAACAAGGCGCAGGTGCTGGTCGCCGCGCGGGCCAACGTGACCACGCCCGATCAGTCCCAGTCCGGACCGCGCGACTTCCGGATGCGCGTGACGGTGACGGACGACGGCGGGACCATGACGGCGTCGAAGGTGGAGTTTGTGCCATGAGCGAGGACAAGTCGACCGAGCAGGTCACCCAGGACGAGGCGAGCGAGCAGGTAGTCGAGGTCGAGTCGACCGAGGCGGTCACGGATGCGTCGGCCGGTTCGGACACCACCACGGACACTCCCCGCGGCATGCGGCGCACCGTGCTCGCGGCGGTCGCCGCGGCACTGGTCATCGCCCTCGCCGCGGGCGTCGGGGTGCTGTTCTATCAGCACCTCCAGGACAACAAGACCGAGCAGGCGCGGACCGACGCGGTGGCGGCGGCGGGTGAGCAGGCCGTGGCCATGCTGTCCTACAACTACAACACCGTGGACGCCGACCTCGCCAAGGCCGCGGACGGCCTGACCGGGCCGTTCAAGGAGGACTACAACACGCTCGTGGCCGAGGTGATCGCGCCGGGCGCGAAGGAGAAGAAGCTCTCCGTGCAGGTCACGGTGCAGGGCGGCTCCGTTGTCTCGGCCGATCCCGACGATGCCGTCGTGCTGCTGTTCCTGAACCAGATCACCACCAGCGCCGACGCCCCCGATGCGGCGACCACCGGTAGCCGGGTGCGGATGGAGATGCACAAGGACGGCGACCGCTGGCTCACCGGCCGGCTCACCCCGGTCTAGGCGGCGAAGCGACTCGAACCAACCCGGCGTAGCGGCGGTCATCGTGCAGCTGTTTCGGATCCGCGGTGAAGTGACGATCTGACATGCGTGTGGACTCAACGGGGGATTCCATGTGGGAGGAAGCGACATTTCGCGCGCGAATCGACAATAGCGACCAGCGGCGCAGGTTCCCGGCTGCCTCACCCGACGTCGAGGAGATCGACATCTATCGGCAGGCCGTCAGTGGGCTCGGGGGCGAGGGGCGTGCCCTTGTACTCGGAATGACACCAGAGTTGCGATGTATGGCCGGGCAGGAGTTCGGTCGGCTCACGTCCGTGGATGCTTCCGCTCCTGCCATCGACATCTACCGCGACTGGGTTGGCCCGGGCATTGACGAGCAGATCGTGTTGGACGACTGGGGATCCTTCCTCGCCCAGCATCCTTCGACTTTCTCCGCGGTTTTCGGCGATGGAATCTTCGGGAATGTCCCGAGCGGTGACGATTGCTTCAAGCTGGTAGACCTCATTCGCCGAGCACTCCGCCCTGGCGGTGTATTCGTCACCCGAATGGCGGTTGTTCCGCCGGACTTTCGGGCGGCGGACTGGGAATTCGAAACGCTGCTCGCCCGGTTTCGCGACAACGAGATCGACGATGCCGAGTTCAGTCTCGGTGCCAGATTGTTCGGGTTCTTCGAGGAGGCCTACGACAGAGCGAGCTCGATTCTGGACAATGCCAGGGTATTCGACGAGATCGATGCCGCAGTGGCGACGCTCGGCATCACCGACACGGAGCTGGGGGTCCTCCGGAGATCGGCCTTTCGCGGACTGAACTATCTGCTAGATGTGCCGCGGTGGGAGGAAACGCTCACGGGTGCGTCCTTGGACTTCGGAGTACACCCGCCCCGAGGCAAGCTGTGGCATCAGTACTACCGGATCTACACCTGCCGCGGTGCTTGAATCAGAGTGACTTCTGGAAATAGCGGAACTTGCCACTGGGGCTGAATTCCGGGCACTCGTCAGATCTGCTGAATGTGAAGTGGCCCAAGCCATTTTCGGCGAACAGGTCGGGGAGTTCGCGCAGCACTGCAGTCCACAATTCCTCCGGATCGGTGCCCTCCTGTGCCTCCATGCGGATCTGCATGTGGCTCGGTGAGACCTGCTCGAGCTGAATCAGCCGTACTCCGCCGACCCGCCTGCGCAGGGCCAGCAGGATGAACTGCGCGAGCGCTACCGGTCGGCCGTCCGCCGTTTCGAGAATGTCCCAAGTTCGGCCCTGGACACGGAACGCGGGGTAGCGACTGCCGCAGGGGCACGGGTCCGGCCGCTGGAGGACCGAGTCGGCGAGTTCGTACCGGAGAATGGGTTGCGTGCGCCGGTACAGGACCGTCAGCAGCACGGCGTGGGAACGCTCACCGGGAGGCGTGCGGCGGTGAAGCGAATCGACCGGTTCGAAGATCACCGAATCCGTGTGAACGTGGTGCCAGCCCTCGGTACAACTGTGGCTGAGCCCGGGCGCCTCGGTGCACGCATACGTATCGACGGTCACGGCGCCGAAGGCCGATTCCACCTTCGTGAACTGATCCTCCGGCAGGCCTTCCCCGAGTAGCTGGATGAACCCCGGGTCGATCTTCAGGCGCCCGGCTTCCTTCTCGTTCGCCAGCATGTAGACGGTTCCGGCGCATCCGACGAGTCCAGCGGGCCGGAACTCGTTGAGCGCGTCGACTATGTCCGGCAGCGGGTCTCCGGCATGGATGGCCCGCCGTTTCGTCTCGGTGCCGTCGGAACCGGACTTCCAGACCGAGTACATCGCGAAATGCCCACCCGTAGGGATGACGCTCGCGATTCGCCTCCTTCCGCGCAGCAGACGCACGATGGCGGTCGATCGCACGAGGCGGCGGATGAGCTGACGATTCATCTCCCCGCCGGCCACGGCGGCGGCCGTGCGCATTTCGTCTCGGCTCATCAGGAAGACCCCTGGACGGCCCGACGAACCGGATGTTGTTGCGACGAGATACTTCCCGAGGAAGCCCTCTCCGACCCGAGCGGAGTCGGCGATGAACTCGTCTGTCTCGGCGCGCGTGATCGCGGGGTCGGTCACCCACTCGTCGAAATGTTCCATCAGCGTGGGCTTGTCGGTGATCGGGAGGACCTCGACATCCGAGACATCTTCCGGCAAGCCGTCGTACAGCTTTCGGAAGTAGGGGGAATTCGCTCGCGCGAAGGCGACGGCCTCGGCGAGGCGGAGTCGTTGCAACTCGTCAAAGGAGGGCTGTTCCGAGTTCGTCCGTCCTGGCCGCAGCTTCGTGAATACGTTGCCTACCCCCGCGGGCAATGTTCGTCCACCCATCGGCACAGCCCCTCCAGTCCGCATTCTTACAAATGAGTGTGGCGCTACGCCTTGAGTTCGTCGCCGAGTAGCGCGCCGCCCGCCACCGAATCCCGCGCCAGCGCGTTCAGGAACGACTTGGCCCAGCGGTCCACGTCGTGCGCGAGCACCTGACGGCGCATCGCGCGCATCCGGCGCCTGCCGGCCTCGCGGTCCTGGGTGAGCGCCGCGACCATCTCGTCCTTGACGCCGTCGAGGTCGTGCGGGTTGGCCTGATACGCCTGTCGCAGTTCGGCTGCGGCGCCGGTGAACTCGCTCAGCAGCAGGGCGCCGCCGAGGTCGCTGCGGCAGGCCACGTACTCCTTGGCGACGAGATTCATGCCGTCCCGGAGCGGGGTCACCAACATGACGTCGGCGGCCACGAAGAAGGCGATCAGCTCCTCACGCGGGATCGGTCGGTGCAGGTAGTGCACGACCGGCCTGCCGACCTGGCCGAACTCGCCGTTGATCCGGCCGACCTGCTTCTCGATGTCGCCGCGCATCTGGATGTAGCTCTCGACCCGCTCCCGGCTTGGGGTGGCCAGCTGGACCATGATGTTCTGGGCCGGGTCCATCCGGCCCTCCTCGAGCAGCTCGCGAATGGCGTTGAGGCGGACGTCGATTCCCTTGGTGTAGTCCAGCCGGTCCACGCCGAGCATGACCTTGTCCGGGTTGCCGAGCTCCTTGCGGATCTGCTTGGCGCGGTCCCGGATCGATTTCTTGCGGGAGAGCTCGTCGAGCTGGCCCGAGTCGATGGAGATCGGGAACGCACCGACCCGCACGTTGCGGAAGCCGACCTGGACGACGCCGAGCTTGGACCGGACCCCGACATTGCCCCGCGACGTCGGCTGGCCGGCCAGCCGCCTCGCCAGGTACAGGAAGTTCTGCGCGCCGCCGGGCAGGTGGAAGCCGATCAGGTCGGCGCCGAGCAGGCCCTCGACGATCTCGCGCCGCCAAGGCATCTGCATGAACAGCTCGACCGGCGGGAACGGGATGTGCAGGAAGAACCCGATGGTCAGGTCCGGGCGCAGCATCCGCAGCATCTTCGGGACCAGCTGGAGCTGGTAGTCCTGGATCCACACCGTCGCGCCGTGCGCTGCGGCCGCCGAGGTGGCCTCGGCGAACCGGCGGTTGACCTCGACGTACGCGTTCCACCAGGAGCGGTCGTAGACCGGCTTGACGATCACGTCGTGGTACAGCGGCCACAGGGTGGCGTTGGAGAAGCCCTCGTAGTAGTCGGCGACCTCCTGTGCGCTCAGGCGCACGGGGTACAGCTCGATGCCGTCCTCGACGATGGGACCCAGATCGGTGTCGGGCACGCCCGGCCAGCCGACCCAGGCGCCCTTCTTGCCACGCAGGATCGGTTCGAGCGCGGTGACGAGGCCACCCGGACTGCGCTTCCACCTGGTGCTGCCGTCGGGCAGGGTCTCGAGATCGACGGGCAACCGGTTGGCAACGACAACAAATTCCGAGGCGGAGCCCACAATCTTCCTTTGTTCGGATGCCGCCGCGACCGCGGCCGGCGCCGGCTGACTAGTCGATCTTGGCCGAGGGGCCGATTCCGAGCATAGACAGCAACATCCGGCATTCGTCGGCATCCGTCGCATATGCCGCGACAACTCGCTGTGCCTGGCGGGCGGTCTCGTCCGCTACCGGCTCGAGCTCCTCGTCGGCGATGTCGTTCTCAGTGGTCGTCTTGGCGGCCATGTCGCTTGTTCCTCTCGGGCGGAGTACGCGTGCTGCGGCAGGTCGTACTTGTCCGCGACTCTATGAGAACCGGGCGGTCCGGCGCTACTTCCACGTCAGTTAGGGTGTACTAACTTCAGCGGCGTCGGATCGCCGCACATCATCGGGAGGCTTGATGGGGCGCACACCTGCGCGCGGCGGCGGTGCCGCCAATGGGCGCGGCGGCGGTGCCGGGATTCTCCGGCGGACCGTCGCCAGGAACCGGGGACGGCTCGCGATCGGCACGGCGCTGCTGGCCGTGCACCAGATCGCCGAGACGATGGTGCCCGTCGCCATCGGCATCATCGTCGGCCGCGCGATCTCGACCGGGGACACCGGAGCGCTCGTCGTCTCCATGCTGGGGCTGGCGGCGCTGTTCCTGGTGCTGACGGTGGCCTGGCGGATGGGCGCCCGATTCATCGTGTTCGCGATGCAGAACGAGGCACACCTGCTCCGGGTGGAAGTGGCCGGCCGGATCCTGCACCCCAGGGGTGTGCGGACGGACCTGCGCTCGGGTGAGCTGCTCACCGTCTCGACTTCCGACGCGGATCGGGAGGCCTGGATCCTCGACGTGATCCCGCGCATCGTCGCGGCGCTCGTCGCCGCGGTTGCCTCCGCGGTGACCCTGCTCGTGATCGACGTCCCGCTGGGCCTCGCGGTCCTGATCGGCACGCCGGTGATCCTCGGCCTGATGCAGCTCGCGGCGCCGCTGATCACCCGTCGCGCCACCGCGGCGCAGGCGGCGACCGCCCGCGCGTCGGGGTCGGCCACCGACCTGGTGAGCGGGCTGCGTCCGCTGCGCGGGCTCGGCGCGGAGCGAGCGGCGGCGGCGCGCTACCGCGGTGCCAGCGCCGATGCGCTGCGTTCGACGCTGCACGCGGCCAAGGCCACCGGGATCTTTGTCGGCACCTCGGTGACGGTCAGCGCGCTGCTGGCCGTTGGCGTCGCGGGCGTGGCCGGCTGGTTCGCGCTGCAGGGCCGGATCTCGATCGGCGAGCTGATCACCGTGGTCGGGCTGTCCCAGTTCATCATCGAACCGCTCGGCACCCTCGCGCGGATGCCGGGCTTCCTCGCCACCGCCAGGGCCTCCGCCGATCGGCTCGCGCTGGTGCTCGATGCGGACCCGATGGTCCCTGCCGGGTCGCAGACGTTGCCGCCCCGCGTCACCCTGGAGCTGGCCGATGTCAGCTACCGGTCGCTGCGCGGCCTCGACCTCCATGCGCACCCCGGCGAGCTGGTGGGGGTGCTGGCGCATCGCCCGCAGGATGCGGAGGCGCTGGCGCACCTGCTGTCCGGGCACGTCGCGCCGGACGACCACGGCGGCACCGTGACCGTCGGCGGGGTGCGCCTGGCCGACATCGATCTGGCGCAGGCGCGCGGCGCCGTCCTCGTGGAGCCGCACAACTCTGACCTCTTCGCGGGGACCGTCGGTTCCAACGTGGTGGCGGGCAGCCCGGACGCCGACCACACGGAGGTGCGCCGGGCGCTGACGGCCTCCGCCGCGGTGGACGTCGTCGATGCGCACCCCGACGGGCTGGACCTGCCGGTCACCGACCGCGGCGCGAGCCTGTCCGGCGGTCAGCGGCAGCGGGTGGCGCTGGCAAGGGCGCTGCTCTCGCAGGCACCCGTGCTGGTGCTGCACGATCCGACCACCGCGGTCGACGCGGTGACCGAGCAGGCCATCGCGGAGGGCATTTCGCGGCTGAGGCATGGAGTGAACGGGCACGAGGCCCCCGAACGGGTGCACACCACCGTGCTGATCACCAGCAGCCCCGCGCTGCTGGCGGTCGCGGACCGGGTACTGGTGCTCGACGAGGGCCGCGTGGTCCGCGAGGGCACCCACAGCGACCTCGCCACGGCCGACGAGAACTACCGAAAGGTGGTGCTGCGATGAGCGTCACCGCAGAGCACCGGCCCCTGCTCCCGATCGCGACCGCGGGGGAGAGCTGGGTCTGGCTGCGAGCCGAGTTCGCGCGCGTCCGTCGCCTGACGGGGCTCACGCTCGCCGTCGGGACGGTCGGTGCGGCCGTGTCCCTGGTGCCGATCTACGTGTTCGGGATCCTGGTCGACCGGGTCCAGGCGAAGGCGCCGACCGAGATCATCGTCGGGGTGGTCGCGGTCATCGCCGTCGCCGCACTGCTCGGCGGGCTGTTCGCCGGCTGGGGCTCGGTGCTGATCAGTCGGCTCGGCGAGGGCATGCTCGCGCGGCTACGGGAGCGGACGGTCGAGCGGGCACTGACCCTGCCGATCGCGACGGTCGAGCGGGTGGGCAAAGGGGACCTGCTGTCCCGCGTCGGCGACGACATCTCGGTGATCGGCAAGGCCGTCTCCGACGTGGTGCCGAACCTGGTCTCCGCGGTGTTGCTGGTGGTGCTGAGCATGATCGCGATGCTCGGCATCGACTGGCGGCTCGGGCTGGCAGGCGCCGTGGCGCTGCCGATGTATGCGCTCGCGCTGCGCTGGTACCTGCCTCGGTCGGGCCCGATGTTCGCCGCGGAGCGGGTCGCCATGGGGGAGCGGTCCCAGGCGCTGATCAGCAGCATGCAGGGCGCACGCACGGTCCGCGCCTACGGGCTCGAGGACGTGCATCTGGCGGAGATCGACCGGGCGTCGGGAAAGGCCAGGGACATCGCGACCGGGGTGTTCACCCTCTTCACCCGGTTCGCGGGCCGCGGGAACCGGGCCGAGTTCGTCGGGCTCTCGGTGATCTTGGTGGTGGGCTTCGCGCTGGTGAAGGGCGATCTGGTGACCGTCGGCGAGACCACGGCGGCCGCGCTGCTGTTCCACCGCCTGTTCAACCCGATCGGCATGCTGATGTACACCTTCGGCGAGATCCAGTCGGCGGGCGCCAGCCTGGCGCGACTGGTCGGTGTGGTGAACATCCCGGCGGAGAACGCGTCCCCGTCGGGGGCGGTGCCCGTGTCGGCGGAACTACGCCTGACCGGGGTCCGGCACAGCTACGACGGATCCCGGGAGGTGGTGCGCGGCATCGACCTTCGCATCGAGCCGGGGACGCGGGTGGCGCTGGTCGGCTCGACCGGTGCCGGGAAGACGACCGTCGCGGCCATCGCGTCGGGCTCGGTCACGCCCACCGCGGGCGAGGTGTCCATCGGCGGGGTCCCGCTGGCGGAGCTCGGCGAGAGTCTTCGTGAACAGGTGGTGATCGTGAGCCAGGAGGTGCACGTCTTCGCCGGACCGCTGATCGAGGACCTGCGACTGGCCCGGCCGGACGCGACCGTGGAGCAGGCTCGGGCGGCGCTGGCCACCGTCGGCGCGCTCGGCTGGGCGGATGCCCTCGAGGACGGGCTCGACACCGAGGTCGGCGAGGGCGGACACACCCTGACCGCGGCCCAGGCGCAGCAGCTGGCCCTGGCCCGCCTGGTGCTGGCCGACCCCGCGGTGGCGGTGCTCGACGAGGCCACCGCAGAGGCGGGCAGTGCAGGTGCGCGGGACCTCGAGGTGGCGGCCGAGGCGGCGACCAGGGGGCGCACCACGCTGGTGGTGGCCCACCGGCTCACGCAGGCGGCCACCGCGGATCGGGTGCTGGTGCTCGAGCACGGCGAGGTCGTCGAGGCGGGCACCCCCGACGAGCTGGTCGCGGCGGGCGGACGGTACGCGCAGCTGTGGGCGGCCTGGTCCGGCAGGTAGGACCGGGCCGCCCACGGCCGCCGCCCGAGGTCAGCCCTTCGCGGCGGCGGTGAACCGTTCGCGGATGAAGGACCGGGTTTCGAGGGTGTCGACGATCGCGGAGGCGTAATCGCCGGTGGTGATGCGGCTGTCCCCGGCCTCGTCGGTGATGGGGGTGTCGCGGGCCTCTGCCAGGTACGACCCCGTCTTGTCGCCGGGGACCAGGTGGACAGGGGGAGGGCTGGCGTAGGACCACTCGACCGGGCTGTCCGAGTCGCGGAAGATCCGCAGCGCCTCGGTCTGATCCAGCGCGGTCTCCAGGTACTGCGCGGGGAAGTCGGGGGAGTCGACGAAGCGCTTCCCCGGCGCTGATTCGAGGCTGCCGCCACCGCCCAGGAAGACCAGGCGGTGCACGCCCGCCACCGGGAGGGCCTCGAGGAGGGCCCGCGCGCCGCGCGGCACCAACTGCTCGGGCCCCTTCACGGACACGATCACGGCATCGTGGCCTGCGACGGCGGCCGTGATCGAGGCCGGGTCGGCGACATCGACATCGCTGCTGCCCAGCGGGGTGACCTGATGTCCGCGCGCGGCGGCCTCTCGTGCCACTGCTCCGCCGAGATTGCCGGTGGCGCCGATGATCGCCACCTTCATGCGCGTCTGCCTTTCGAGGAAATGTCCGATGAGGGGGGGCGATCTCGGGGAGGTTCTCCTCCAGGGCGAAGTGGCCGGTGTCGAAGACGTGCAGCTCGGCGTCCGGTAGGTCGCGCAGGTACGCGCGGGCCCCTGGCTCGGTGAAGAAGGCGTCGCCGCGACCCCACAGGATCAGCGTGGGCGGCCGGTGCTCCCGGAGCCACGCCTGCCACTGCGGGTAGAGGGCGACGTTGCTCTTGTAGTCCAAGGCCAGCGCGCGCTGGGCGTCCTTGCGTCCGGGCAGGTCGAGGAAATGCTGGTCGAGGGTCCATCCGTCGGGGGCGATCAGCTCGGGCCTGGTGGTGCCGCCCTCGTACTGGCTGCGGGTCACGGGCAGGGTGAACAGGCCATCGAGCGCGTCTGCGGGCGCGGCGATGGTGTCCAGTGCCAGGTCGGACAGTCCTTCTTCATAGGCGTTGGCGTTCTGCACGATCAGGCCGGTGATCCACTCCGGATGCCGGGTCGCCAGCCGAAGGCCGATCGGGCCACCGAAGTCGAAGAGGTACATGACGAATCGGTCCAGACCCTTCGCGGTGACGAAGGCCTCGATCACGTCGGCCAACCGGTCGAAGGAATAGACGAAGTCGTCGGGCGTCTCGGTGTGGCCGAATCCGGGGTAGTCGGGCGCGATCAGCCGGTAGCGCGAGCCGAGCGCGTCCATGAGTCGACTGAACTGGTGCGAGGCCGTCGGGAAGCCGTGCAGCAGCAGGAGCGGAATGCCATCCTCGGGCCCGGTCTCCCGGTAGAAGACCCGGACGCCTTCGACGTCGACGTATCCGTGGCTGATGCGGGGGATCTGGATCGTCATGCCACATGCCTCTTTCGGTTGATGTTGCATTAGTTATAGCGAGAGCCCAATTAATGTGTCAAGCGCTTCAGGTAGCATTACTTGGATGAGGTTCTTGACAGGCGAGCCGCTGGCGCTGGATCTGGTCAACACGCGCGCACACACCCCGAGCGGCGAGATCGACGCACTGGACACAGGCGAGACCTTTCGGTCCTGGATGGATGCACAGGCCGACCGGCTCACCCCGCTGTCGGAGGCGCCCACCGATGCCGACCGGGCGGCGGTCCGTCAGCTACGTGAGTACGTGGCCGAAGCGGTTGAGCAGGCGCGGCAGGGAGCTCGGCCCTCGCCGGAAACGGTGGAGGCGCTGAATCGGGCCGTCCGGGCGGCACCGCGGTACACGGTCGCGGCCTGGGACGGCGAGAGGCTCGTCGCCGAGGTGCGCCGAGACGGCGACGAACGGGACCGGTTGCTCGCCGGTCTGGCCGAGGCCGCCGTGGAGTTGCTGACCGACCCCGACGTCGTCAAGGTGCGAGGGTGCGAGGGCCCGCACTGCACGCAGCTGTTCCTGCCCGCACACCCACGCCGGCGCTGGTGCTCACCTGCGCTGTGCGGCAACCGCGTTCGGGTCGCCCGCTACCACCAGCGTCACAACGGCTGAGCGTGCCCGGGGCGGGCCGCCCCGCGGTGGAAGCCCTTCCTGTCGTAGAGCAGGGTCACCGTGGCGCCGAGCGTCAGCCCGATCAGCAGGCCGATCAGCGTCATCATCACGGCGTGCGTGAGGTCGCCTGCGCCGCCGCTGGTGAAGTAGAGCAGGGCGCGGGTGCCGAGGAACACCTGATGCATGGGCTCGAAGTTCGCCAGCCAGCCGTAGATCGGTGGGGTCGCCTCGATCGGGATGGTGCCGCCCGAGGACGGCAGTCCGAGGACGACGAACAGGATGAGGTTGACCAGCAGCCCGGCGGTGCCGAACGCCGCGAGCACCGACAGTGCGGTGATGCCGACCGCGGCGATGGCGAAGGTGCCGTACATCCACAACGCGAGCTGGTTGGGGATCGGCATGCCGAGGGCGTGGCCGATGGCGATGTACAGGCCCGAGACGAGCGGGGCCAACACGACCATCACGGCCCACTTGGCCAACAGTGTCCGGAACCGTGAGATCTCGACCGCCGGGTTGTGCACGTACCGCGGACCGAACTCGGTGGGCGCGAAACCCAGCATCCCGTCGGTCAGCGCGTTCACGATCATGCCCCCGGTGAACCCGGCGAGCACCAGCAGGAGCGCGTAGTAGAACGCGGACAGGCCGTTGCCGGTCCCGTCGGGTAGCGGGTTGTGCGCGGTGGTGAGCACCTTGATGGGTTCGGCCAGGCTCAGCCGCGCGGCGCCCGAGAGCGCCGGTGCGTCCGCAATCGCGGCGAGCTGGGCGTTGACCTGCTCGGTCAGCTGCGCCCCGACCTTGTCGTTGACCGCGTTGAGCGCGGGCCAGGCGATGCCCGTGGTCAGTCCGACGCCGAACGTCCCGGCGCGGGGATTGGTGTAGACGGTGATGATCGGCTTCTCGATGTCCCCTGGGATGACGCTCGCCTTGGCCAGGATCAGCAGTCGCTTGGTGAAATCGCTCGGGATGACGATCGCGCCGTAGATCTCGCCGGTGTCCAGCCGGGACTGGGCCTGCGCGATCCCGATCTGCTGCAGGTCGACCTTGTCCGCGGGGACCTTCGTCACCAGCCCCTCGGTGATCTGGTTGCCGAAGTTCTCCGGCTTGTCGCCCTCGGGGGTGGACACCGTGTCGCCCTCGTCCTGGTTGACGATCGCGAGGGGGAAGTCGTGCAGGTTGCCCTTCGCATCGAGGATCCCGCCCAGGTACAGCGCCGCCAGCAGGGACATCAGCAGGGACACCACGACAAGCGGCGCCAACCAGAATCGGGGCGTGCGCACGACATGCGTCGGACGGTCGGTCGAACCTCGCCTCAGCGATGTCACAGGGGCAACTCCTCGTCCGCGGATATTGGTGTGCCGATTGTCGCAGCAACGACGGAGGCCGGCAGCGCATAGCGCCGCCGGCCTCCTCGATCCGTCCCCGGTGTCGCCCGCCGCTAGCGGGCGGCCACCGTCTCCTCGCTCTCGAGCGCCTCAGCCGGCAGCTCGCGCTGCAGCTTCTCGCCCTCGATGTCGACGTTCGGCAGGATCCGGTCCAGCCAGGCCGGGAGCCACCACGCCTTGTCGCCGAGCAGGGCCATCACCGCGGGGATGATCACCATGCGGACCACGAAGGCGTCGAAGAAGACCGCCGCCGCCAGGGCGAAGCCGATCGACTTGATGAACGAGTTCGGCTCCGCGATGAAGGCGGCGAACACCGACATCATGATCAGCGCGGCGGCGGTGACCACCCGCGACCCGTGGGTGAACCCGATCGTCATCGCGTCCTTGGCGGAGGCGCCGTGCACGTACTCCTCGCGCATCCGGGTCACCAGGAACACCTGGTAGTCCATCGCCAGGCCGAAGACCACACCGATCAGGAATATCGGCATGAAGCTGACCAGCGGCTGCGGATTCCCGACCAGCCCGCCCCAGCCGTTCTGGAAGATCGCGACCGTGGCACCGAAGGTGGCCGCGACGCTGAGCAGGAAGCCAAGGGTGGCGGTCAGCGGCACGAGCAGCGATCGGAACACCAGCGTCAGCAGGATGAACGCCAGGCCGACCACCACGAGCAGGTAGGGGATGAGGGCGTCCTGCAGCCGGTCGGAGATGTCGGTCTCGAGCGCGGTCTGACCGGTGACGCCGTAGTTGACGCCGATCTGCTCGTGCATCCCGGCCTCGCCGTCGCGGATGGACTGCATGAGGTCAACGGTCGTCGGGTCGGTCGGTCCGCTGGCAGGCGTGACCAGGATCTGCGCGGTGTCGCCCGCCTGGTTGACGCCGACCACCTGGGCGTTGGCCACATCGGGCTGCTTGGAGATCGTCGTGGCGACGTCGCCGAATGCCTGCATCGCCGGGACGGTGGCGTCCCGTGCGTCGACGACCACCACCAGCGGGCCGTTGCGGCCGGGGCCGAAGCCGTCGTCGATCAGGTCGTAGGCCTGACGGGCGCTGGTCGCGGGGTCGGCGGTCGCCTGGCTCGGCAGGGCCAGCTTGAGGCCCGTCGTCGGCACCGCGAGCACGGCGAGCAGCAGGACGCCGCCGATCAGGGGGACCAAGGGGACGCGTGCGATCCAGCGGGCGTAGCGCATGGACGCTCCCGGCTGCATCGAGCCGGACTCGGGATCCTTGGCCTTGACGAACGGGATCCGGCCCGCGAACACCTTGCTGCCGAACAGCCCGAGCATCGCGGGCAGGAAGGTCAGCGCGATCAGCACCGCGATGAACACGGCGAAACCGGCGGCCATGCCCATGTCGGTGAGGAACTTGATACCGACCACCCGCAGCGCGACGAGCGCGATGATCACGGTCAGTCCGGCGAAGACCACGGCCGATCCGGCGGTGCCGACCGCGCGTCCTGCCGCTTCCTCGCGGTTGTCGGTGACGGTCAGTTCGTGCCGGAAGCGCGAGACGATGAACAGCGAGTAGTCGATCGCGACGGCAAGCCCGATCATGATCGCCAGCGTCGGCGTCATCGATCCGAGTTCGGTGAATCCGGTCGCGATGGTGATGCCGAGGCTGCCGATGCCGACGCCGATGATCGCGGAGATCAGCGGCAGACCCGCGGCGACGAGCGAACCGAAGGTGATCATCAGGACGACCGCGGCCACGGCCATGCCGATCAGCTCGGTTGTGCCTCCCGGGGCCTCCTGGACCTGCGCGGCGCTGCCGCTGAGCTGAACATTGAGCCCGGCGTCGCGGCCGACCTGGGCCGCGGCATCGATCTCGGCGGTCATTTCGTCGGTGACGTCGGTGGCCTCGCCGGTGAAGGGCACGTCGACGTAGCCGACGGTCGCGTCCGCGCTGAGCGAGGACAGGGCCTGTGCGTCGGCGAGGGCGCGGTCGAGCGGCTTGCCGGACTGCTGTGCCTGCTGGGTGACCATCTCGATCAGGCCGTCATGCGCCACGACGGGGTTGACAAGGGCCGCACTCCGCTCGCCGGCGGCGGGCGGAGTGGCGGGGTCGGCCTTCGCGGCAGGCTCGACCTGCTCGATGTCGCGCACCCGGTCGAGCGCCGCGTCCATCGCGGCCTCGTTCACCGGGTCCGTCAGCGTCTGGCCCTCGGGAGCGGCGAAGACGAAGCGCGCGCTGAGCGAGTTGAAGGGGTCGTTGCCCGCGGCCTCGGGGAAGCGCTCGGCCATCAGGTCCTGCGCCTGCTGTGCGGGGGTGCCCGGGATCGAGAACGAGTCGTTGGTCGGCCCGGAGAGGGTCGCGGCGCCGACGCCCATCAGGACGAGGAGGGTGAGCCAGATGGACAGGACCGTGCCTTTTCGCCGATAGGCGAACTTGCCGATCCGATAGAGATAGGTGGCCATGGAGGACCCTTCGTTCGAGGTGGGACGGGTCGGTCAGTGCTGCGTGGAGTGGGAAGGCTGCGGGATGCCCGCGCGGAGTTGGCGGAACGCCTCGGTGACGAGCTCGCCGGGGGTCTCGTACTCGGTGGTGCCCTGCATCCAGAGTTCGATTGCCGCCCTGGCTGCGGCGGCTGAGGCCATCTGCAGCAGGTTCGGGTACAGGTCGCGCTCGATGTCGGTGCCGGTGCGTTCGGCGATCGCCTCGCCGAAGACGCGGGTCACGTGGCCGTCCAGTTCGAGCTGTCGGGCCAGCAGCGCGGGGCTTTCCTTGATGAGGGTCATCACGGCGAAGGTGTCGGTGAGGTCGCGCTCGTGATCCATCACGATCCCGATGACCAGTGCTTCGAGCGAGTCCCAGATGGACTCCTCGGCCGGGCGCTCGTGGAGTCGCCGGACCCACTCGGTCAGTTCGGTCTCCAAGTGATAGAGGATGGCCTCTTCCTTGGACGGGAAGTAGTTGTGGAAGGTGCGCGTGGAGACGCCCGCCTCGGACGCGATGGCGTCCGCCGTCACGCCGTCGACACCGAGGGTCCTGGCGAGCCGGACCGCGGCATCGCTCAGTGCCTGGCGGGTGGCGGCCTTCTTGCGGTCGCGCAAGGGCAGTTCTTGGATCACTCCATCGACTGTACGAATTTTGCAGAACTCTGCAAGGTTGCAGAGCTCTGCAAAATTGGTGTGGTTGCCCACACTCGATGCGGCTCGGTGACGGCCGTCACCGAGCGGGGTCGTCAGCTCAGGTAGCCGCCGCCGTGCGGGAAGAACTCCTTGCCGGTCATCTCGGTGCCGTCGTCGAGGCGCACGCGCTCGATCGACAGGCCCCGGTTGCAGCCGCTCCACGCGTCGGGCCCGGCGACGATGACCATGCCGTCGCCCTCGTGGATGAAGACCCGGCCGGGGGTGCCGCCGTAGCAGCCCTTGGAGACAGAGGACTCGAGGACGCGGATGCGCTGGCCCTTGAAGTGGGTGAACGCGTTCGGGTACGGGTCGGACTGTGCGCGGACGAGTCGTTCGATGACCTCGGCGGGCCAGGTCCAGTCGATCCGGCTGTCCTCCGTGGCGCGCTTGTGGAAGAAGGTGGCCTGCGACCGGTCCTGCGGCGTCCAGTCCGTGCGGCCGGACTCGATGAGGTCGAGGGCGTCGACGGTGATCGGGCCGATCATGTCGACGGTCCGGTGGAACAGGTCGGTGACCGTGTCCTTCGGACCGACCGGGGTGCTGCGCTGCAGGATGATGTCGCCCGCGTCGAGCTCCTCGTCCATCAAATGTGCGGTGAGGCCCACCTCGGGCTCGCCGTTGATCAGGGCCCAGATCAGCGGGGAGAACCCCGTGTACTTCGGCAGCAGCGAGTCGTGGATGTTGAGGGTGCCGTAGCGGGGGGCGTCGAAGACGTCCTTGGGTAGCCAGGTGCGCCAGTTGTTCGCCACGATGATGTCGGGGTCTGCCTGCTTCAGCGCGGCCTTGAAATCCTCGTCGGGCTTGTTCGCGATGTGCACCGGCACCCCGTGCTCGGCGGCCAGGTCGGCGACCGAATCGGCCCACATCCGCTCGTACGCGTGGTCGCTCTTGGGGTGCGTGATCGCAAGCACCACCTCATGTTTGGAATCCAGCAGCGCCTGCAGGGTACGGTGACCCCAGGTCTGGTATCCGAGCGTGGCGACTCTCAACGGGTTCCTCCTGGACGAGCGCGACAATTGCCGTCGAGTGATCGACGCGGGGCTAGCTTAGGCTATCCATAGCGCTGGCACCGGGCCGTGTCCCCGGTTCTCGCCAGAAAGGCTCGTCGATGCCCCTCGCCACGATCAATGGGATTCAGCTGAATTACCAGGTCAAAGGCTCAGGAGATCTGGTCGTCCTGATCATGGGGACCGGCAGCCCCGGCCGGGTGTGGGATCTCCATCAGGTCCCCGCGCTGCTGGCCGCGGGATACCGCGTGTGCACCTTCGACAACCGCGGCATCGCCCCGACTGACGAGTGCGCTGACGGCATCGCCATCGAGGACATGGTCGCGGACACCGCGGCGCTGATCGAGCACCTCGGGGGCCCGGCCCACGTGGTCGGCACCTCGCTCGGTGCCCGCGTCGCGCAGGAACTCGCGCTGGCGCGCCCTGAGCTGGTACGCAAGGCGGTCTTCCTCGCCGCGCACGGCCGCCGGGTCGCGCTGCAGAAGGCGCTGTCCGAGGGGGAGCGGGAACTCGACGCGAAGGGCATCACGCTGCCTGCGAGTTACCGGGCCGCGATCACCGCGGTGCTCAACCTCTCGCCCGCCTCGCTGGTGGATCAGATGGCGGCCCAGGACTGGCTGGACATCTTCGCCTTCTCCAAGGCCGAGACCAGCCGGGGTGTGCGCGCCCAGCAGAACCTCGACGACTTCGGCGACCGCCTCGCGGCCTACCGCCGGATCACCCGGCCCTGCCTGGCGATCGGGTTCGCCGACGACAGGTTGGTGCCCGCTCACCTGGCCGCCGAGGTCGCCAAGGCCATTCCGGGGGCGAACTATGTGGAGCTGCCGGACTGCGGCCACTACGGCTACCTCGAACGCCCCGACGCGGTTAACTCCGCGATCCTGGACTTCCTCACCGGCTAGTACCGGGTAGTTTGCCTACCCTAAGGGTAGGTAGCCTATCCTAAGGTCCGAAATCACGGCGACGACCGGCGCCGCGCGACGAAGATCGGACCTGTATGTCTTCTCCCTCGGATTCGACGGCTCTCCCGCACGCCACCGGCCAGTGGCTTCCCGTTACCGCCGCCCAGTCCGAGGTGTGGGTCGCACAGCAGCTCACCCCCGCCAGCCCGGCCTACAACATCGCCCTGACCGTCGAGGTGAACGGGCCGCTCGACATCGCCCGCGCCGTCGAATCCGTGTACATGACCATCCGGCGCGCCGAGGCGCTGCACGTGCGGTTCGCGGTCGGGGCGGACGAGGTGCTGCGGCAGCAGCGACTCGATCCGCAGGGGTGGACCCTGCGGATCGTCGATCTGCGCGGCAAGCCGGATCCCGCGGCCGCCGCCCGCGCGTGGGTCGAGAACGACATGCAGACCGTCGCCGAGCTCGAGAGCGACGGGCCGCTGTTCACCCAGGCGATCCTGCGGATCGACGACGAGCTCACGTGGTGGCACCAGCGGTACCACCACAGCATCATCGACGGCTACGGCATCGTGCTGCTGGTCGCCGAGGTCGTCGGCAGGCAGGAACACCCGGAGCTGCTGTTCGACGAGCAGGACTGGTCGCTGCAGACCGCGATCGACGCGGACGTCGAGTACCGCGAGTCCGGGCGTTACGCGTCGGATCGTGAACACTGGCTCGAATCGCTGGCCGACGCCCCCGAACCCCCTGCGTTGCTGCCGCCTTCGCCGGACCCCACCGCACCGCCGATCAAGGCGACCGTCGAACTCGACCCCGAGACCGTCGCCGGGCTGTTCCGGTTCGCCGACGCCCAGGACATCAGGCGCACCCGGATCCCGTTCGCGATGATCGCCGCCTACCTGCACAGGGTCAGTGGCCAGACCGACCTGATGCTGTCGGTGCCGCTGACCGGCCGCACCGGGCGGGCGCTGCGGAACCTGCCGTCGATGGCCTCGACCATCCTGCCGATGCGACTGCAGGTGGACGGCGACAGCACGCTGGCCGCGCTGGCGGCACACATCGACAAGGGGCTGGTCGGGCTGCTCCGGCACGGCCGCTACCGCGGTGAGGACCTCGCAAGGGAAATGCGCGCGCTCGACCCGTCCCGGCGCGTGTTCGGCCCCGGCGTGAACATCGTGATGTTCGAGCACCCCATGACCTTCGGCGGCAGCCCCGCATCCGCGCAGAACATGGTCACCGGCGCGATCGGCGAGCTGGACTTCACCGTGCAGGGCGGTCAGGAGGGCCAGTCGATCAGGATCGACCTGCGCGTCGGTGCGGGCCTCGAGGACGAACTCGAGCGGCACCGCGTGCAGTTCACCGAGTTCATCGGCCAGCTCGCCGCCGCGCCCGAGGCCCCGGTCTCGCGGTTCGACGTGCTGTCGGACGCGCAGCGGCGCCAGGTGCTGGTGGACTTCAACGACACAGCCCGGCCGCAGCCGAGCCACACTGTGCCCGAACTGTTCGCCGCTCAGGTCGCGGCGACCCCGGACCGGGAGGCGCTGATCGCGGGCGAGGTCCGGCTCAGCTACCGGGACCTCGGCGCGCGGGTGAACCAGCTCGCCCGGCACCTGACCGAGCGTAGACTGGCGCCGGAAGAAGTTGTCGCGGTCGGTGTTCCGCGCTCCGCCGAGATGGTCGTCGGACTGCTCGCGGTGATGGCCGCTGGCGGCGCCTTCGTGCCCCTCGACCCGGCCTGGCCGCAGGACCGCCGCGACCAGGTGCTCGCCGACGCGGGCGCCCGGCTGGTTCTCACCGGACCTGGCGGGGTGCAAGCCGCACCGGACGCCGCGGTGGCGGTGGACCTGGCGGACTGGGCGCACGCGGGGCAGTCTGCGGATCCCCTCGACGCCGAGATCGAGGGCCGGTCGCTGGCCTACGTCATCTTCACCTCCGGTTCCACCGGCAGGCCCAAGGGCGCGATGATCCGCCACGAGGCGATCTGCGCCCGGTTGCTGTGGCAGGTCGAGGAGGTGCTCGGGTTCGGCGTCGACGACGCCTCACTGTTCAAGGCGCCGCTCTCCTTCGACATCTCGGTCAACGAGATCCTGCTGCCGCTGGTCTCCGGTGGCCGGCTGGTGGTCGCCGAGGCGGGCGGCGAGCGCGACCCGCACTACCTGCTCGATCTCATCGAACGCGAACGCGTCACCTTCGTGTACCTGGTCTCGTCGATGCTGAGCGTGCTGTTGGACCTGGCCGAGGGCGGCCGCTCGCTCGACGGTCTCCGGCACGTCTGGTGCGGCGGCGAGGTGCTCACCCCGGAATTGTTCGACCGCTTCCGGCGCCGGCTCAGCACCACCCTGTACCACGGTTATGGCCCCGCCGAGGCGACGATCGGTGTCTCCCATGTGATCTACCGTGACCGGGCCGAGCGGATCGCGTCCTCGATCGGCAGGCCGAACCCCAACACCCAGCTGTACGTGCTGGATTCGCAGCTGCGGCCGGTGCCGCCCGGAGTCGGCGGCGAACTGTATGCGGGCGGATACCTGCTCGGCCGCGGCTACGTCGGTGCGGCCGCCCTGACGGCTTCCCGATTCATCGCCAACCCCTTCGCCGAGGACGGGGCCCGGCTCTACCGCACCGGCGACCTCGCACGGTGGGCGGAGGACGGCAGTCTCGACTTCATCGGTCGCGCCGACAACCAGGTCAAGATCCGCGGCATGCGCCTCGAGCTCGAGGACGTCGAGGCCGCCCTCGCCTCGCACCCGGGCGTCCGCGACTGCGCGGTGCTGGTGCGCGAGAACAACGGATCCAAGTACCTTGCGGGCTATGTGGTCTCGCACGCGGACCACCCGGCACTGACCTCCGACGAGGTGCGGGCCTGGGCGGCGGCCAAGCTGCCCGAGTACATGGTGCCCACCGCCGTGCTGGTCCTCGGCGAGTTCCCGTTGACCGCGAACGGCAAGCTGGACCGGCGGGCGCTCCCGGAGCCGGACCTGCGTGCCGCGCTGCCCGGGCTGGCTCCGCGCACCGAGCGCGAGCAGCAGCTGTGCGCCATCATCGCCGGGGTGCTCGGCGTCGACTCCGTCGGCGTCACCGACGACTTCTTCGCGCTCGGCGGTGACAGCATCGTCGCCATCCAGCTGGTGAACCACGCGCGCGGCGCAGGCCTGAACTTCAGTGCCCGCGAGGTCTTCCAGTTGCGCACCGCGGAGGCCCTCGCCCGCGAGATCGAGGGCCGGGCGGAGGCGCTGGTTGACCGGCTCGACGTGCCGCTCGGCGAGGTCCCCGCGACGCCGATCATCGCGCACACCAGCGAATCCGGCGAGGCCATCGCCCGGTTCCACCAGTCGGTGCTCGTGCAGACGCCGATCGGGTTCAACGCGGACGCGGCGCGCGCCGCTCTGGCCGCGGTGATCGAGCGCCACGATGCGCTGCGCGCCGCGCTGATCCGCGGTGAGCGCTGGGCGCTGTCGGTACCCGAGACCGCGACCGCGACGGACCTGCACCGGGTCGATGCGGAGCACCTGTCCGCGGCCGAGCTGGACGCCGTGGTTTCACGCGAAACAATCGACGCCGCAGCGCGACTCGACCCCGACGCGGGCTTGATGGTCGCGGCGGTCTGGTTCGACGGCGGGGCGGACCGCCCTGGCCGGCTGCTGCTGGTGGTGCACCACCTGGTGGTGGACGGCGTGTCCTGGCGGATCCTGCTCGAGGACCTGGCCAGGGCGGGAACGGCGGCGACGGCGGGCATTCCCGTCGAGCTGGCCCCGGTGGGCACCTCGCTGCGCCGGTGGTCCCAGCTGCTGTCCGGGCGGGCCGAATCCGGTGCCTTCGACGGCGAACTCGACCACTGGCTCTCGGTGTCGCGGACGCCGGACCCCGCGCTCGGCTCCCGCGCGCTCGACCCGGCGCTCGACCGCTGCGGCGCAGCCGAGTCGATCACGGTGAGCCTGGCGCCCGAGTTCACCGGGCCGCTGCTCGGAGCCGTGCCCGCCGCGTTCGGCGGTCAGGTCGGCGACGTGCTGCTCACCGGACTCGCCGTGGTGCTGGCGGACTGGCGCGGCCGGGCCGGCCACGGCGCGGGTTCACCGGACACGCAGGTGGTCATCGACCTCGAGGGTCACGGCCGCGAGGAGGACGCCGCGGGCAGGCCGGTCGACCTGGGACGCACGGTCGGCTGGTTCACCAGCCTGTACCCGGTCCGGATCGACGCGGGTGCGCTCGCGGACGGCCTCGACCCGGCCGCGCTCGGCGCGGCGGTGAAGACGGTCAAGGAACAGCTGCGGGCGGTGCCCGGCAACGGCATCGGCTACGGCGCGCTGCGATACCTGAGCGCCTCGGGTGCCGAGCTGGCAGGCGGCGTCACCCCGCAGGTGCTGTTCAACTACCTGGGAAGGGTGTCCGCCTCCGAGGGCGCGGACTGGCTGCCGATCGCGATGGACGGCGCCAACGACCCCGATGCGCCGATGGGCCACGGCATCGAGTTCAACGCGATCGCGGAGGACGGACCCGACGGGCCGACCCTGCGCACCACCATCACCTGGGCTCCCGGGTTGTTCCCCGCGGCGCGGATCGCCGCCCTGTCCGAGGCCTGGACCGCGGTGCTGCGTGCGCTCGCGGCGAGCGCCCCGTTCGGCGGCCACACCCCCTCGGACTTCCCACACGCGCGGCTGGGCCAGGCGGACGTGGACCAGCTCGAGGCGGCCGCCGTCGACCTGGTCGACGTGCTGCCGATGACCCCGCTGCAGGAGGGCATCTACTTCCACAGCGCGTTCGAGACCGAGCACTCCGATCCCTATGTGGTGCAGCAGATCGTCGAGCTGACCGGCCCGGTGGACCCGCAGGCGCTGCACGCCGCGCTGCAGACGGTCGTGGACCGGCATGCGGCGCTCCGCACCGGGCTGCGGGCGGTGTCCGACGGCCGCGTGGTGCAGGTGGTGTCCGGCGACGCCCGCGTCCCGATGGAGGCGGTGGACCTGCGTGGACTGGGTGCCGACGAGGTCTCGTCCCGGGTCCGGCAGATCCTCGCCGACGAGCGGGTGCGCGGCTTCGACCTCGAGCAGGCGCCGCTGCTGCGCTACGTGCTGGTGCAGATCGGTCCGGACGAGCACCTGCTGCTGCAGTCGATCCACCACATCGTCGCCGACGGTTGGTCGGTGCCGGTGATGCTGCGCGAGCTGATGGCGCTCTACGCGCCCGCGGGCTCGGAGCCCGCGGCGCTGCCCGCCGCAGAGCCGTACCGGAACTACCTGGGCTGGTTGGGCTCCCGTGATCGGGAAGCGTCGATCGAGGTGTGGCGCGCCGCGCTCCACGGCGTCGACGAGCCGACCGGGCTCAGCAAGGCCGAGCGGGGCACCGAGGTCGGCGTGCGCGAGGTCAAGGTCAACCTGTCGGCGGCACAGACAGCGGACCTCATCGCGTTCGGCCGCGCCCGCGGATTGACGCTGAGCACCCTGGTGCACGGCGCATGGGGCCTGCTGCTCGGAAGGCTCACCAAGCGCCGCGACGTGCTGTTCGGCTCGACGGTGTCCGGGCGCGGCGGCGACCTGCGCGGCATCGAGACCATGGTCGGGTTGTTCATCAACACCGTGCCCGCTCGCTTGCGGTACCGCGCAGGGGAATCCGCCGCGGAGGCGCTGACCCGTTGGCAGGACGAGCAGTCGAGGCTGCTCGAGCACCAGTACATCGGACTGAGCGAGCTGCGCAGGCTGACCGGGCTGCAGGAGCTCTTCGACACCCTGGTGGTGTTCGAGAACTACCCGATCGGCGAGGGCGCCGTCGCCGACCCCAGCGGCCGGGTGGAGATCACCGGCATCACCTTCGAGGAGAACCCGCCGTACCCGGTGACGCTGATCGTCGCGCCCGGCGACGAGCTGCGGCTCGAGGTCAAATACCAGGCCGCGGTGGTCGACTCGGCCACCGCCGACCGGTTGGCCGACGGCATGGTGTCCTTCCTCGGCGAGCTGGTGCGCGACGGCGACCAGCCGATCTCCGCGCTGGCGCTGGTGACCGAGGCCGAGCGGGACGAGTTGGAGGCCAGCTGGGCCGCGTCCCTCGGATCCGCCGAGGACCGCACCCTCACCGACCTGCTCGACGAGCAGGCCGCCAGGACCCCGGAGGCGGTCGCCGTCGAGTTCGAGGGACGGTCGCTGACCTATGCCGAGCTGCACGCGCGGGCGAACCGGCTGGCGCGAGACCTCGTCGACCGCGGGGTGGGACCGGAGTCGCTCGTCGCCGTCGCGCTCGGGCGTTCGCTCGAACTGATGGTCGCGTTGCTGGCGATCGGCAAGGCGGGCGGCGCGTACCTGCCGCTCGACCTCGACTACCCGGCCGACCGGTTGTCGTACATGCTGGCCGACGCCGCGCCCGTATGCGTGCTCACCGACGGCGAGCCCTTCGACACCGGGCTGCCGGTGCAGAGGGTGGATCTGTCCGAGCCGCTGAGGGATTCGGATATGCCGCCGGCGGTCGCCGGGGCCGTGGCGGGCAATCCCGCCTACGTCATCTACACCTCGGGCTCGACTGGCAGGCCGAAGGGTGTGCTGGTGGCGCACGAGGCCATCGTCAACCGGCTGCTCTGGATGCAGAACGAGCATCCGCTGACGGTGGGGGACCGGGTGCTGCAGAAGACGCCGTCGAGCTTCGACGTCTCGGTGCCGGAGTTCTTCGGGCCGTTGATCGCCGGCGCCACCGTCGTGCTGGCCCGTCCGGGCGGGCACAAGGATCCGGCGTACCTCGCCGACCTGATCGCCGAACGCGGCATCAGCCGTGCGCATTTCGTGCCGTCCATGCTGGACCTGTTCCTGGCCGAGCCGGGTGCCGCCGCCTGCACCGCGCTGCGGGTCGTCGGCTGCTCGGGTGAGGCGCTGTCCGCCGCGTCGGCCCGGCGCTTCGCCGAGGTGCTGCCGGGTGTGCGTCTGGACAACCTCTACGGACCCACCGAGGCCGCGGTCGAGGTGAGCTACTTCTTCGGGGCGCAGGAGATTTCGTCGGCTGCGCTCAGCGTGCCGATCGGCGCGCCGGTCGCGAACACCCGGCTGTACGTGCTCGATCAGTACCTGAACCCGGTGCCGCCGGGTGCCGAGGGAGAGCTGTACCTGTCCGGGCCGCAGCTGGCCCGTGGCTACCTCGGCCGCGCCGCGCTGACCGCGGACCGGTTCGTCGCCGACCCGTTCGTCGCCGGTACCCGGATGTACCGGACCGGCGACCTGGTGCGGTCCGTGGACGGCGAACTGGACTACGTCGGCCGCGCCGACGACCAGGTGAAGCTGCGCGGCTTCCGGATCGAGCTCGGTGAGATCGAGGCCGCGCTGCTGGCCGATCCGTCGGTGGCACAGGCCGCCGTCCTGGTGCGCGAGGACCGCCCCGGCCAGCAGCGTCTGGTCGCCTACGTGGTGCCCTCCGGGCCCGTGAGCACTTCCGGTGTCCAGGGGGACCAGAAGTACGCACAGGCGCTGGCCGCCTCGCTGCCGGAGTTCATGGTGCCCAGCGCCTTCGTGGAGCTGGACGCGTTGCCGCTGAGCCCGAGCGGAAAGCTGGACCGCAAGGCCCTGCCCGCGCCGGACTTCTCCGTCGCGGTGTCGGCGCCTGCGTCGAGCACGGGCACGGAGGGACGGGTCGCCGCCCAGTTCGCCGAGGTGCTCGGCCTGGACCGGGTGGGAGCGGGCGACGACTTCTTCACCCTCGGCGGCGACAGCATCCTGGCGATCCGGCTGGTGAACCTGGCCCGCCGGGACGGCATCACGCTCACCCCCCGCCAGATCTTCGAGCAGCGCACCCCGGCCGCGATCGCGCGGTTGGTCGGCGAGGCGGACCCGGTCGCTCAGGCGGTCATGCCCGACGCACCCGTCGCCGACGGCATCGGCGAGGTCATCCCGCTGCCGGTCGTGCATCGGCTCTCCGAATGGTCCGGCGGCACAGATCGTTTCAACCAGGCGGTGCTGCTGCACACCCCGGTAGGCGCCGATGAGCGCGCACTCCGCAAGGCGCTGCAGGCCCTGCTCGACCACCACGACGGCCTGCGCGCCCGCCTGACCCGGCATGCACCCGGCGTGTGGTCGACGGCGACCACCGAACCCGGTTCGGTGAGCGCTGCCTCGATCTTCACCACCGTTGACGCCCTGGACCCGGAGTCGCTGCGCGACATCGTCACCGAGCACTCCGAGTCGGCGACCGAGCGTCTCGACCCCGAGTCGGGCGTGATGCTGCAGGCGGTGTGGTTCGACGCGGGACCGGAGGCCACCGGCCGCCTGCTGATCGTCGCGCACCACCTCGTAGTGGACGGGGTGTCCTGGCGGATCCTGCTCGAGGACCTCGCGATGGCGAACGTGGCATCGGCATCCGGTCAGGATGCGGCGCTAGATCCCGTCGGCACCTCGTTGCGTGGGTTCGGCCGGATCGTCGCCGAGCAGGCCCAGGGCGCCGATCGCCTCGCCGAGCTGGCGCACTGGACCGCCGTGACGGCGCCAGGAGCGGCGCTTGTGCCGGAGGTCAGCGGTCACGCGACCATCGGAACCGCTTCCCAGCACCGGGTTTCGCTGTCCGTTCACGACACCGCCGCCGCGCTGACGACCGTGCCCGCACTGGCGAACGCCGACGTGACCGACGTGCTGCTCAGTGCGCTGCGGATCGCCGTCAGCCGATGGCACCGCGACACCGGCCGCGCCGCCTCGGACCTGCTGATCGACCTGGAACGGCACGGCCGCGAGGAGCTGACGTCGGGCGTGGACCTGTCCCGCACCGTCGGCTGGTTCACCAGCATCAGCCCGGTCCGGCTGCGGGCCGGCGAGCGACCGCTGGACGTGCTCAAGGACGTGAAGGAGCGGCTGAGGGACGCGCCCGACGGCGGCATCGGCTTCGGCATGCTGCGGTACTCGAACGCCCGCACCGCCGCCCTGCTCGCCGCCCGCGCGGAGTCGCAGGTCCTGTTCAACTACCTGGGCCGGATGCCGTCGGCCGATCTCGGCATCGCGGTCCCGTGGGCCCCGGCACCCGAGACCGATGCGCTGTCAACCGATCCCGACGCCGACATGGGCGGGCCCTACCTGCTGATCGTCAATGCGATCTGCGAGGACACGGCCGAGGGACCGGTGCTCCACGCGAACTTCGGCCGCTCCGACCTGGGGTTGACCGAGTCCGACGGTGAGGCGCTGAGCCAGGGCTGGGCGCAGGCGCTGCGCGAGCTCGTCGAGACCGCTGCGCGCCACGACGGACCCGGCGTCCTGACGCCGTCGGACGTGCCGCTGGTGGCGCTGACCCAGGCGGAGCTGGACCTGATCGCCGAGCGCAGCCCCGCCGGGGTCGACGCGGTGTGGCCGCTGTCCCCGCTGCAGGAGGGCCTGTACTTCCAGGCCACCTTCGACGAGGGTGCCGACATCTACACCGCGCAGTTCTCGCTGGACTTCGAGCATCGGCTCGACATCGAGCGGCTGGCCTCGGCGCTGCGCACCCTGCAGCGCAGGAACCCGACGCTGCGTGCGGGATTCCTCAGCGACGGCCTCACCGCGCCGGTGCAGTTCATCACCGCGGACCTCGACGTCCCGATCGTCGAGTTCGACCTGCGCGAGCTGACGGACGCCGAGCGCGAGGCCCACGCCGCCGAGCTGATGGCCACCGACCGGCTCACCCCGTTCGACCTGACGGCGCCGCCGCTGTGGCGGGCCATGGTGATCCGCCTCGACGACGACCGCGACCGCCTGGTGGTCAACCGGCAGTTCCTGCTCTGGGACGGCTGGTCGAACGGCATCGTCGTCAGCCAGCTGCTCGCGCTCTACGAGTCCGCGGGCGACGACAGCGGGTTCCCGACCCCGACGGGCGGTTTCGACGACTACCTGGGCTGGCTGCGCGACCGCGACAGCGAGACCGGGAAGGCGGAGTGGCGGCGCGCGCTTGCCGGTCTCGAGGAGCCCACGCTGCTCGGGTCGGCCGTGGCGGGGGCGCCCGCACTGCCCGGCCGTCGCGACACCGTGCTCACGGCGGAGCTCAGCGAGCGGCTGCGGGCCAGGGCATCGGCGAGCGGGGTCACTTTCAACGCCGTCCTCAGCGGGGCGCTGGCCCTGGTGCTCGGCGCCGCGACCGGGCGCGACGACGTCGTGTTCGGCATCACCGTCGCAGGCAGGCCCCCCGAGGTCGAGGGCCTCGACACGGTGGCCGGACTGTTCCTCAACACGGTCCCGGTTCGCACCACGCTGCGTCCGGCGGAGCGGGTGGAGGACCTGTTGCGGCGCAGCCAGTCCGAGCGCCTCGGCCTCATGCCGCACGACTATCTCGGACTGGCCACCATCGGACGCGAGTCCGATCACCGCCAGCTCTTCGACGTGCTCTACGTGCTGCAGAACTTCGTCGACGAGAACCAGGTGTCGGCGCTCAACAGCGCGCACGACATCAGCGGCGGCGACAGCGTCGACCACACCCACTACCCGCTGACCGTGGTGGTGACACCCGGCAACCGGGTGAAGATCAAATTCGAGTTCCGCCCGGAGGCGGTCGCCGAGGCGGCGGTCGAGTCGATGCTGGCCCGGTTCGTCGGGCTGCTCGAACTGTTCGCCGACGACGTGTCCGCACCGGTCGGATCGCTGGACCTGTCGCTGCCCGGCGAGCGTGCGGCGCTGGCGTCCCACTCGACCGAGCATGAGCTGCCCGAATCCACCATCGCGGACCTGTTCGCGGAGGCGGCCGCACGCACCCCGGACCAGGTCGCGTTGGTCTTCGGTTCGGAGTCGGTGACCTACCGGGACCTCGACGGCCGGATCAACGCCATGGCCCGGCTGCTGCTGGCGCACGGTGCCGGTCCGGAACGGATTGTGGCGCTTGGCCTGCCGCGGTCGGTGGAGATGGTGGTCGCGCTGTTCGCGGTGCTGCGCACCGGTTCGGCGTACCTGCCGCTCGAGCTGGACCACCCGGCGGAGCGTCTGCTCGGGATGCTCGACGATGCCAGGCCGGTGGCGCTGGTGACCACCGTCGCGGTCCGCGAGACCCTCGTCGGCTTCGACGGCGCGGCGATCGTGCTCGATGGTGGTACGAGCCAGGACCACGGCACCGGACCGCTGACGGACGCCGAGCTGGGCGGTTTCGCCCCCGGCGCCCCCGGGCGGCTGGACCACCCGGCGTACGTCATCTACACCTCCGGCTCGACCGGCAAGCCGAAGGGCGTGGTCACCGGGTACCGCGGCCTGACCAACATGCAGTTCAACCACCGCGCGGAGATCTTCGATCCGACGATCGAGATGACCGGCGGCAGGCGGCTGCGCATCGCGCACACGGTCTCGTTCGCCTTCGACATGTCCTGGGAGGAGCTGCTCTGGCTCGTCGAGGGTCACGAGGTGCACATCTGTGACGAGCACCTGCGCCGGGACGCGGAGGCCCTGGTCGCGTACTGCAACGCGCACGCCATCGACGTCGTCAACGTGACGCCGACCTACGCGCAGCACCTGTTCGAGGAGGGCCTGCTCGGCGACGGTCCGGGCGAGCACCGGCCGCCGCTGGTGCTGCTCGGCGGTGAGGCGGTGCCGGATTCGGTGTGGAGCCGGCTGCGGGACACCGACGGGACGTTCGGCTACAACCTGTACGGCCCCACCGAGTACACGATCAACACCCTCGGCGGCGGCACGTCGGACTCCGCGACGCCGACTGTCGGCAAGCCGATCTGGAACACCAGGGCCCACATCCTCGACTCGTGGCTGCGTCCCGTCGCGGACGGGGTGGCCGGCGAGCTGTACATCGCGGGCATCGGCCTTGCCCGCGGCTACCTGGACCGTTTCGGCCTGACCGCCGAGCGGTTCGTGGCCGATCCGTTCACGGCGGGCGGTCGGATGTACCGCACCGGCGACCTGGTGCGGCGCGGCATCGACGGGAACATCGACTTCCTGGGCCGCACCGACGACCAGGTGAAGATCCGCGGTCACCGCGTCGAGCTGGGCGAGATCGAGGCGGTCCTGGCCGGCCTCGACGGCGTGCGGCAGTGCGCCGTCATCGCGGCGCCGGGCCCCGGCGGCGTCAAGCGGCTGGTGGCCTACGTGGTGCCCTCCGGGCCCGTGAGTGGTTTCGGTCCCCATGCGGGCCAGAAGTACGCACAGGCGCTGCGCGCCAGCCTGCCGGACTACATGGTCCCGGCGGCCTTCGTGCCGACCGAGACCTTGCCGATGACGGTGAACGGCAAGCTCGACGTGCGAGCGCTGCCGCCGGTGCCGGACGCGGTCGGTTCGGGCTCTCGCGCGCCGGAAGACCACATCGAGCAGGCGCTGTGCGAGCTGTTCGGTGAGGTGCTCGATGTCGGCGAACTCGGCGTCGAGGACAGCTTCTTCGACCTCGGCGGGCACTCGCTGCTGGCGACCAGGCTGATCAGCAGGGCCCGGTCGGCGCTGTCGACCGAGCTGACGATGCGGGACCTCTTCGAGGCGCCCACCGTGGCTGAGCTGGCGGAGCGGGTCCGCGCGCGGGGCCAGGCGGTGCGCCCGGTGCTCGCGCCCGCGGTCCGCCCCGAGAACCTGCCGATGTCCTCCGCGCAGCAGCGGCTCTGGCTGATCCAGCAGATCGAGGGGGACTCCGCTGCCTACAACTTCCCGATCGTGTTGCGCCTGAAGGGCGAACTCGACGCCGAGTTGTTCGCGATCGCGCTGGCGGACGTGGTCGGCAGGCACGAGTCGCTGCGCACGGTGTTCGGCGAGGTCGACGGCCTGCCCGTGCAGCGGATCCTCGACGAGGCGACCCCGGAGCTGACGGCGGTGGACGGGACCGAGGCCGATATCGCGGGCCTGGTCCGCGGCGCCGTGCTGCGGCCCTTCGACCTGACCCGAGAGATCCCGGTGCGCGGCACCGTGATCCGGCTGGCGGCGGACGATCACGTCCTCGCGCTGGTGCTGCACCACATCGCCACCGACGAGTGGTCGGACCGGCCGTTCCTGCGCGACCTGATGCTCGCCTACGCCTCACGGGCGCACGGGCAGGCGCCGCAGTGGGAGCCGCTGGCCGTGCAGTACGCGGACTACACGCTCTGGCAGCGCGAGCTGCTCGGCGATTCCGTGGACCCGGATTCGGTTCTGAGCGAGCAGCTCTCGTACTGGGAGCGGACGCTGTCCGGTGCGCCGGAGGAGCTGACGCTGCCCACAGATCGCGCCAGGCCCGCGCGGCCGAGCTTCGCGGGCGGCGCGATCGAGCTGGATCTGGATCCGCGCACCACCGCGTCACTGCGGGCGCTGGCCGCCGACAGCGGCGCGAGCATGTTCATGGTGCTGCACGCCGCAGCCGCGGCGCTGCTGCACCGCATCGGCGCGGGCGAGGACCTGCCGCTCGGTGCGCCCATCGCGGGCCGCACCGAACAGGGCCTCGACGACCTGGTCGGGTTCTTCGTCAACACGCTGGTGCTGCGCACCGACGTGAGCGGCAACCCGACGTTCGGCGAACTGCTGGCCCGGGTCCGCGAGCTCGACCTCGCGGCGTTCACTCATGCCGACGTTCCGTTCGAATCCGTTGTCGAGCGGCTGAACCCGGCCCGCACGCTGGCCAGGAACCCGCTGTTCCAGGTGATGGTCGGCTATCACAGCCGGGCCGCCGACATCACAGAGCTGGGCGGGCTGACCCTCGAACCCGTGCCGCTGCAGGAGCGGACGGCGAAGTTCGACCTGGTGTTCAACTTCACCGAGTTCCTTCCCGCGGGAGCGGGTTCGGATTCCGGCGACGGCAAGATCACGCTGCGCCTGGAGTACGGCGCGGACCTGTTCGACCGGTCCACCGCCGACGCGATCGCGCACCGTCAGCTGACGCTGCTCGACGCCGTCGCGCAGGAGCCGTCGACGCCGATCGGCGCGGTCGACGTGTTCCTGCCAGGCGAGCGGAACCTGGTGCTGGTGGACTTCAACGACACCGGCCGGGAGGTGCCGGAGGAGACCCTCGACGCCTCGTTCGCGCGCTGGGTCGCGGCCACGCCGGACGCGGTTGCCGCGCTCGACGAGCACGGCAGCGCCACGTACGCCGAGCTCGACGAGCGGTCCGACCGGATCGCTTCGGTGCTTGCCGACCGCGGCGTCGCCGCGGAATCGGTGGTGGGCCTTGCCGTTCCGCGCTCGGTGGACATGGTCGCCTCGGTGCTCGCCGTGCTCAAGCTGGGCGCGGCGTACCTGCCGCTCGACCTGAGCCACCCCGCGGACCGGATCGCGTACATGCTGGCCGACTCGAACGCGGGGGTGCTGCTGAGCACCGCCGCGGAGTCGGCACGGATCGACGAGGCGCCGGGCCTGCGCCGGGTGCTGCTCGACGAGCCGGGGACGGTCGCGGAACTCGCCGCGGCATCGAAGCCGGTGCCCGCGGTACCCGCGGGAATCGACCACGCCGCCTACGTCATCTACACCTCCGGATCCACCGGCAGGCCGAAGGGCGTGGTGGTCTCGCACGAGGGCATCTCCAGCCTGGTCGCCACCGCCGAGGACCGGATGCGGCTGACGCAGGGGTCGACCGTGCTGCAGTTCGCCTCGGTCGGGTTCGACGTCGCGGTGTTCGAGCTGTCGATGGCGCTGTGCACCGGGTCGCGCCTGGTGATCGTGCCGGACCGCTCGCGGGTCGCGGGCCCGGAACTGACCGACTTCATGCACGAGCACGAGGTCACGCACGCGATCATCCCGCCGTCGCTGATGGCCGCGCTGCCGCCGGGCGCCCTTGTGCCCGCGGGTTGCACGGTCCTGGTCGGCACCGAGACCGTGCCGCCGGACCTGATCGGGCGCTGGGCGGAGCGGCTGAACCTGCTGGCCGCCTACGGCCTCACCGAGGCGACGGTGAACAACACACTGTGGCAGGCGCAGCCGGGCTGGAACCAGGCCGTGCCGATCGGCATCCCGGACCCCAACGAGCAGGCGTTCATCCTCGACGCGCGACTGCGGCCGGTTCCGGTCGGCGTCGCGGGTGAGCTGTACATCGCCGGCCGCGGGCTGGCCCGCGGCTACCTCGGCAAACCGGCGCTGACGGCGGGGCGTTTCGTCGCCAATCCGTTCGGCCCCGGCCGCATGTACCGCACCGGTGACCTGGCGCGCTGGCGGGCGGAGGGCAATATCGACTTCCTCGGCCGGGTCGACGACCAGGTGAAGATCCGGGGTTTCCGCATCGAGCTCGGCGAGATCATTGCGGCGCTCGCGGGCAGCCAGGGCGTCAACCAGTCCGCGGTGGTCACGGACCGGGACGGGTCGATCGCCCGGCTGATCGGGTACGTGGTTCCGCTCGAGGGCGAGGTGGTCGATCCGGCCGCGGTGCGCGCCCACGTGGCGTCCTCGCTGCCGGACTACATGGTGCCCAGCGTGGTCATCGTGCTGGACGGGCCGCTGCCGCTCACGCCGAACGGCAAGCTCGACCGCAAGGCGCTGCCCGCGCCGGACTGGTCGGAGCTGACCGGCGACGTCGCGCCGCGGACGCCGAGGGAGCGGGTGATCGCGGACCTGTTCGCGGAGATCCTGCACCTGCCCTCGGTCGGTGTGCACGACAACTTCTTCGACCTCGGCGGCCACTCGATGGCCTCGATGCAACTGGTCGGCCGCGTGCGCACGGAACTCGGTGCGCAGCTGAGCATTCGGGAGGTCTTCGACGCACCGACGGTCGCGGAGCTCGCCGAGCTGACCGAGGCGGACAACGGTGAGGGCAGGCCTGCCCTGCTCGCGGGCGAGCCCTGCGACGGCGCCGCGCCGCTGTCACCGCCGCAGCGCAGGCAGTGGCGGATGTACCGGGAGTCACCGACCGCCAGCCACGCCCTCTCGCTCTACCCGGAGCGTCGACTCGACGCCGAGTCGCTGGCGTTGGCGCTCGACGACGTGGTCTCGCGGCACGAGCCCCTGCGCACGGTGTTCTTCGAGCGCGACGGTGAGGTGTTCGGCCAAGAGGCGGTGCGTCCGCAGGTCGGGCTGGTCGACGTCGGCGACGACGATCTGCACGCGCGGGTCTTCGAGCTGGCCCAGCAGCCGATGGATCTGACCGAGGAGGCGCCGCTGCGGGTGCAACTCGTGGAGGACGGGTCGGGTCGCCAGGCCCTGCTGCTGGTGATGCACTACCTGGCCGTCGACGAGTGGTCCGTGGTGCCGTTGCTCGGGGAACTGCTCGCCGGTTACCTGGCGCGGCAGGCGGGACATGCGCCCGAGCTGCCGCAGCTGCCGGTGACCTATGGCGACTACGAGCTGTGGTCGCGGCAGGTACTCGGCGATCCCGCCGACGAGTCGAGCAGGCATGCAAGGCAACTCGGGTACTGGCGGCAGCGCCTGTCCGGCATCCCCGCGGCCCTGGCCATGCCAGGCGAGCGGCCTGGCGGTCCCCGCCGCGGCGACGTGGCGCCGCTGCCGATCGACGAGTCACTGCATCGCGAGATCGACGCGCTGGCCCGCAGGACCGGCACCTCGATGTTCATGGTGTTGCAGTCGGCACTGGCCGTCGCGCTCACCGAGGCCGGTGCGGGCGAAGACCTTCCGATCGGGGCCCTGGTCGCCGGCCGGACCGAGGAGGCGCTGTCCGGGTTGATCGGCTGCTTCTTCAACACCGTGGTGCTGCGGACGGACACCTCGGGCGAACCGACCTTCGCGGAGTTGCTGGCCAGGGTCAGGGAGAGCAACCTGTCCGCGCTCGAGCATCAGGATGTCGGATTCGACGACGTGGCAACCGAACTCGGCGGCGACGCGCTGCGGCCTCAGGTGATGGTCGTGCACCACGAACAGGCGCGCCTCGGCGAGGTGGACGGGGTCTTCGGGGGACTGCTGCCGGTCCCGGTGGGGGAGCCGGTGTCGGACCTGACGCTGAGCTTCTACGAGCCGGTGGGGGAGGGGCCCGTGCACGCCTACCTCGGCTACCGGGCGGACGTGCTCGAGCCCACCGTCGCGTCGGCTCTTGCGGACCGACTGCTGGCCGTGCTCGCCGCCGCGTGCGCCGACGCGGATCGCCGGATCGGGCTGACCGGATGATGACCCGCCCCGCCACCCGAATTAGGGTAGGCTGCGCTACTATTCAGCGCGGCCCGAATGTTGGACCCCGAGCTATGTCAGCAACAAGCAGCACTGCCGCCGGCCGAACCGGCGAGGATGGATGACGCGTCATGGATACGACTCTCTCGGCCGCTGACCGCGACCAGTCGCCGACCTACGACCTGGTCGGCGTCGGCTTCGGCCCGTCCAACCTGGCGCTGGCCATCGCCATCGAGGAGCACAACGCGAGCTGTGCCCAAGAGGACCGGATCGAGGCGCGCTTCCTGGAGAAGCAGGACCGCTTCCGCTGGCACCCCGGCATGCTGCTGGACGGCGCGACCATGCAGATCGCGTTCCCGAAGGACCTGGTGACCTTCCGGAACCCGGCCAGCTCGTTCAGCTTCTTCTCCTACCTGTTCGACAAGGGCAGGCTGGTCGACTTCGTCAACCACCAGACCTTTTTCCCGACCAGGCACGAATTCAACGACTACCTGCAGTGGGCGGCAGGCCGGGTCGACGCCGACGTGCGATACGGCACCGCCGTCACCGGCGTCAGCGGCGTGCCCGCCGCGGACGGGGCGGTGGACGAGTTCGCGGTCGAGACGGCCGACGGGCAGGTCCTGCGGACGCGGAACCTGATCGTCGGGGCCGGGTTGCGCGAGCGGATCCCGGAGTGGGCGACGCCGTCGGCGCGCTGCTTCCACAACCATCAGTTCCTGTTCCGGATCGACGAGCTGCCCGAGCTGCGGCACCAGCGCTTCGTGGTCCTCGGCGCCGGCCAGAGCGCGGCCGAGGTGGTCCAGTACCTGCACCGCAACTACCCGCAGGCCGAGGTGCACAGCGTGTTCTCCCGCTACGGCTACAGCCCGGCCGACGACAGCCCGTACGCCAACCGCATCTTCGACCCCGGCGCCGTCGACGAGTTGCACGGTGCCGACAGCACCGAGCGCGAGCGGATCCTGTCCCTGCACAAGAGCACCAACTACTCGGTGGTCGACATCGAGCTGATCAACGAGCTGTACACCACCGAATACCAGGAACTGGTGCGCGGCCAGCGGCGCCTGTTCATGCGCAGGGCCTCCGAGATCGACGGCGTGGTCGAGACCGAGGAGGGCATCGAGGTGAGCGTGCGCAGCAACCTCGACGGCCTGACCGACTCGCTGATGTGCGACGCACTGGTGCTCGCCACCGGGTTCACCCCCACCCCGCTGAGCAACCTCATCGGCGACCTGGCCCCCGAGGGCGGGGTGGCCACCGAGGTGGATCGCGATTACCGGCTGGTCACCCCCGGGAACGTCCGCGGTGGCATCTATCTCCAGGGCGGCACCGAGAAGACGCACGGCCTCACCTCGTCGCTGCTGTCCAACGTCGCGGTTCGCGCCGGTGAGATCCTGAATTCTGTGCTGGAAAATCGTCCCGACCACGGCGATCTTGATAGGGTCGAGGCGTCCGCTGGGGCGGAAACCTCAGCGCGGGAAACACCGATGAACGAATTTGCGACAAGCGAGGCCAGATGAGCACCAATCCCTTTGACGACGAAGACGGCCGTTTCTATGTGCTCGTCAACGACGAGGACCAGCATTCGCTGTGGCCGACGTTCTCGGACGTCCCGCAGGGGTGGCGTGTGGTGTTCGGTGAGGACAGCCGCCAGGCGTGCGTCGAGTACGTCGAGGCCAACTGGACCGACATGCGCCCGAAGAGCCTGCGTGAGGCCATGGAACGCGACGCTGCCGAGCGCGGGAACCAGAGCTGACAACCCGGCGCCACCGGCGCCGGCGCACTGATTACGACGCCCGATTCTGACCCGACCTCCGTCGGCTCAGGGTCGGGCGTTTCAGCGTTCCGGTGCGGCGTAGGATCCGCGGCCGCCGCATGGTCCTGGCGATCCACTCGCCGAGCGTGACCCCCGCGGCGAGCGCGCACCCGATGCCGAACGCCGAGAGCAGCGCGCTGAACCCGTCCAGCAGCTCGTTGTTGAGCAGGGCGTACAGACCGCGGTAGAGGGCGAGACCCGGCAGCAGCGGGGTGATGCCCGCGACCGCGATCACCTGCGGCGGCGTCAGCGCCCGGCGGGCCAGGATGCCGCCGACCGAGCCGACAACGGTCGCGGCGATGGCCGAGGCGATGACCGGGCCGATGCTCACGCTCAACGCCAGGCTGTAGACGAGGATGCCTGCGGCGCCGCCGATGCCCGCGATGGGCAGGGCCCGTCGCTCCGCGTAGCAGGCGACCGCGAAGAACAGTGAGGTGAACGCGCCCGCGACCACCTGCACCGGGATCTGGGCCAGCGCGGGCGGCGGGACGGTGGTCAGCACCGGCAGCGTCGAGCCGAGGGCGCCCGCGATCCGCAGCGAGATCGCGACGCCCGCGATGATGCCGCCGGTCATCATGAGGACCTCGAAGAACCGCGCGACGGCGGTGATCGGCGCGCCGGTGATGGCGTCCTGCACCGAGCCGACCAGTGACAGCCCCGACAGCAGCACGATGACCCCGGCCGCGATGATCAGTGAGGGCCGGATGGTGATGCCCAGCTGGTCGCTGAAGGTGTACAAAAGGCTGGCAGGCGCGGCGGCGATCAGTCCGCCCATGACGTGCTGGAAGAAGAACGGGAGCCCGATGGCGTTCAGTCGGCGGTTGACCCGGTCGATGACCATGGTGGTCAGGAAGCTGACGACCGCCACCAGCAGGTTGCCACCGAGCAGCACCGAGGCGGACGCCGCCATCGACGCCCACGCCAGCGTCGCCGTCCAGCGGTTGTAGGGATGCGGCGCCCTGGTGATCCGGGTCAGCTCGTCGTGCGCGTCGTCCGGGCTGACCGCCTCCGTCCGTAGCCTGCGGGTGAGCCGGTCGACCGCGGCGAGCCGGGTGAAGTCCAGGGCCCGGTAGTGCACGATCCGCATGGTGGCGGCGGGTGGCATCGTCGGCCCGCGGTGCGCGCTGATGCGGATCGCGTTGTAGGTGACGTCGACGTCGCAGCGCGCGAGCCCGTAGCTCGCGGCGACGAACTGGACCTGCGCGGCGGTGTCCATCGCGGAGGTGCCGGACGCGAGCAGCACCTCGCCGGAGCGGAGGGCGATGTCGAGGACCTCCGCGACCTTGGCGTCGTCGGTCAGATCGATCGGCTGCAGCGGCGCGGGGGCCGACGTCTGGTCGTCGACCACCGCCCGCTCTTCACCGATCAGCCGGTTCAGCGAGGTGAGTGCGTCGCGCAGGCGCCCCCTCGCCACGTCAGGACACCGCGTCCGCTTCGCTCAGATCCGTTGCCGCGAAAGCAGATTCAAGGTCGTTGTGCCGAAAGATCGACGTCACCTGATCGTGCACCACTCGGAAGGCGGTGGCGACCGTCGACTTCTCGTCGGGCTTCGAGGCCCAGCTGGCCTCCTCCTCGACCACGACGACGCCCTCGTGCACGAACATGCGTCCGGCGATCAGGGTCAGCCCGGACTCGGCGGCCCACTCGCGCAGCACGGACAGGCCCTGTCCGGCCCCGCTGGGGTCGCCGATCTCGATGTCGTCGCTCGAGAGCGCGAGGAGGGTGTCGATGTCGGAATCGTTCAGTGCGTCGTGCCACGCGAGAACCGTGGCGATCTCCGAGGTGCTCATGCCGTCCACGCTATCGGGTTTCCCGCCGCGGGGGCCGTGCACGGGCCGAGCGCCGTTTCGCGTGCGACCGCCGCGGCGGCGAACTAGGCTTTTGTGGCGCTGACGCTGGAGCGCCGGTGCCCGTATTCGTTCACGAACGGGGCGGCGAGATGGTCGCGAATCGTCGAAGGCCGATCTCCGTTTTCGCGTGCACAGTTGTCACCATGGCACTGGTCCTCACCTCGTGCTTCTCGACGACGGGGGAGCCAGGGGTCAATGCAGGCCCCGACGGCACCCCCGCCGCGTACCGGGAGCCGGTCAAGCTGTCGAGTGAGGACGGCGTGCTCGAGGTGCGACTGTCGGCGCACCAGGGCACGGTCGCTCTCGACACGGCGTCGGGGCCGGTCTCGAATTTCCTACTGTTCGGGTACGAGGTCATCCGGGGGACGGCCTCGGACGGCGAGACCGAGGGCAAGGACGTCTACCCGGCGCCGACGCTGCGGGTCGATCCGGGAGAGCGCCTGATCATCCACTACGACAACGACCTGCGGGGCCTGACGATCGAGGACTTCAACGACCCCGCCTTCACCCCGGCGGGCGGCGACGTGCCGATCTATCCGCAGCCGCTGGCGTCCGCGCCACTGAACCTGCACACCCACGGGCTGCACGTCAGCCCCGACGGCAACGCCGACAACGTGCTGCTCGACATCCCCGCCGGGATGGGCAACCGCTACGACTACGCGGTCCCGGACGACATGCCCAACGGAATGTACTGGTACCACAGTCATCGCCACACCCTCACCGCCCAGCAGACCTACGCCGGGCTCGCGGGCCTCCTCGAGATCGGGCGGCCCGACGGAAACCTGCCGCTGGTGACGCGGAACGAGATCCCGATCCGCGACATGGCGCTGCAGTACAACTTCGTCTTCGACCGCAAGGGCAGCGGCAGGCAGCTGAACAACGCGTACTGGCCGCAATGGGTGAGCACCCTGAAGCCTCCGGAAGGAGAGCAACTCGCCGACGGCAGCTACCGGCCGAGCCTGGCCCCGGTGAACTTCGACGAGACGACGAAGGGCTCCCGGTACATCACCAACTGGTACACCGGGCCGCTGTCCCCGGCCAACCATCGTGGGCAGAACCAGTTCATACCCGGCAACCTGCAGACCTTCACCAGCGACACGGTGACCGTCCCGGCAGACCCGTCGCTGCCGGACAACCAGCGGGACGTCCAGTTCACCGTCAACGGTCAGTTCCAGCCAGAGCTGAAACTCGAACCGGGTCAGACCGAGATCTGGGTGCTGGCCAACATCAGCGACATCGCCTATATGCCGGTCCGGCTCACCGAGACGGCGACGGGCGACCATCCGACCTTCGCCATCGTCGGGCAGGACGGTAACCCCTTCACCCGGGTGGAGCCGCCGGTCGGCGGCGACGGCACCCGGCTCGTCATCCCGCCCGGCTCGCGGTTCGCGATCGCGGTGACGATGCCGACGACCGGCGACCTCGTCCTCGACATCCCGCCGCTGGAGGGCGCGAAGCCCGTCACCGGACCGGGCGTGCTCTACACCAACGACGGCACCGAGAACCCGCCCGCGGTGCTGGGCACGGTGACCGTTGACCCGTCGGTGATCAGCTACGCCGACGGCTTCTTCACCTTCCCCACCCAGACGCTGCTGCGCGCGACGCCCGCGAGCGGGGAGGGGCAGACTACCGCGTTCGTGCCCGGCCAGAACCTGGACGCATACACCTCGTTCGTGGACACGTCCGTGATGACGCCCGACGTCAAACGCACGCTGACGGTCTCGGGTGGCTTCGGCAACGACAAGGCCTCGCGCAGCGATCCGAAGGCGTTCACCTACGAGTTCGACGACAACACCTTCCCGAACATCCCCCTGCTCCAGCCACGACTGAACTCCGTCGAGGAGTGGTCGATCACGAACCTCAACAACGACGAGCATCCGATGCACATCCATGTCAACGACTTCCAGGTGATGGAGGTCGTGGATCCGGTGGCGGGCACCAGGACCGGCGTGCAGCCGTGGGGGATGGACAACGTCAACGTCCCCGCTCCGGTGACCGACGAGAACGAGACCGCGCTCGAACCGGCCTCGGTCACGCTGCGCACGAAGTTCACCGAGTACACCGGCACCTTCGTGATCCACTGCCACCGCCTCAACCACGAGGACAACGGCCTGATGGCGCTCGTCAACGTGATCCCCGAGGTGTCGACGTACGCGGTCGCGGTACCCGGCTCGCCCGGCACGCCCGGCACGGTGCGGGTCCACGACGGCGCCGGTGACAGGGTGATCGCCGCGGTCACGCCGTTCCCGTCGTTCGAGGGCACCCCGACGGTGGCGATGGCCGACGTGAACGGCGACATGGTGCTCGACCTCGTCGTCGGCACCGGCGCTGGTACGGAGCCGGAGGTGGTGGCCTACGACGGCGCCGACCGCGCCGCAGGCGCCTTCAGCGCCGAGCTGACCCGGTTCGCCCCGTTCGACTCCGGATTCCGCGGCGGGGTGAACGTCGCGGGCGCCGATATCGACGGAAACGCCCTGGCCGACAACATCATCGTGGGCACCGGCCCCGGCGTCGAGACGCAGGTGAAGGTGTTCTCCTCGACGCTGCCCGCCGGCAAGGGCGAGGCGCCGGAGGTGTTCTCGACCTTCACGCCGTACCCGGGGTCCGAGGCGGGGGTGTCCGTCGCGACGGGGCTGGTGGACACCGCCTCGGGCAGGCCCAGCATCGTGACCGCGCCGGGCAAGGGGGAGGCGCCGCGGGTGAAGACCTTCCGCTACGACCTGTTCGAGCCGACCGCGGCCGCGGCGGCGTCGAAGAGCGGCCACGGCGGGCACAGCGGGATGGGCGGGGGTGGCGGCACCGACGAGCCGACCGTGACGTCGGAGTTCCTGGCCTTCGACGAGGGCTACCGCGACGGCGTCTCGCTCTCGACGGGCTGGGTGGCGGGCGCGGAGGGCGGCGCGAAGAGCATCGTGACCGGCATGGCAGGCGGGGCAGGCACGGTGCGCGTGTGGTCCAGCGGTTCGCGGCTCGACGGCGCGCCCGGGATGTACCTCGAGAGTCCGGACCATCACTCGGACCCCGTGGATTTCCGGCAGATCGCCTCGTTCGAGCCGTTCGCGGGCGGCGGGGTGCAGGTGGCCACCACCAGCACCACCGCAGGCGCGGACCTGCTCGTGAGCGGCGCGGGTGCGGCGGGATCCGAGGTCCGCAAGTTCGGCCTTGGCCGGGCGGACCCGCAGTCGACGACGCTGACGCCGTCACCGCTCGGGGCGCTTCCCCCACTGCCGGCGACGGCCGCGGTTCCGCTGGGCGGACGGTAGTCCGCGATCACCCCGAAACTCTTGACCGAGTCCAGAACGATGCGCCATGGTATTGAGGTGCCCTCCGCGAGGGAATACGCAGCGCATTTGCGCACGGCCGAGCTTCGCGTGACCCGCCCCCGGGCCACGGTGCTCGAGGCTGTGCACAAGCACCCGCACGCCGACACGAAGACGATTCTCGGAGCCGTGCGCGCCGTCCTGCCCGAGGTCTCCCGCCAAACCGTGTACGACGTGCTGCAGGCGCTCAGCGACGCGGGCCTGGTGCGGCGGATCCAGCCAGCGGGCACCGATGCCAGGTACGAGGCCCGTGTCGGCGACAACCACCACCACTTCGTCTGCCGTACCTGCGGGGTCATCGTCGACGTCGATTGTGTGCGCGGCGCGGCGCCCTGCCTGACCGCGCCCGGCGACAGCGGTTTCGTCGTCGAGGAGGCCGAGGTCACGTACTGGGGATCGTGCCCCGACTGCACGGCAGCACAGGCTTCGCGACCAGGTTCGCGATCGCAGTCCGATTCACCCACTCCCGGAAGGAAGGACCGTCGTGTCCAAGAGTGAAAGCGAAAGCCCGGCAATCGACTCCCCGACGCCGCAGGAGCACCCGCCCAGGACCAACAGGGACTGGTGGCCGAATCAGCTGGACCTGCAGGTTCTCCATCAGCACTCGCCGCTGTCCGACCCCATGGGCGAGGGCTTCGACTACGCGGCGGAGTTCGCGACGCTCGACGTGGACGCGCTGAAACGGGATGTCATCGAGTTGATGACGGCGTCGCAGGACTGGTGGCCAGCCGATTTCGGACACTACGGGCCGCTGTTCATCCGGATGAGCTGGCATGCGGCGGGCACCTACCGCATCGCGGACGGCCGTGGCGGTGGCGGCGAGGGCGCCCAACGCTTCGCCCCCCTCAACAGTTGGCCCGACAACGCGAGCCTCGACAAGGCGCGCCGGTTGCTCTGGCCGGTCAAGCAGAAGTACGGCAGGAAGCTCTCCTGGGCGGATCTGCTGGTCTTCGCGGGCAACTGTGCCTACGAATCGATGGGCTTCGAGACGTTCGGCTTCGGTTTCGGCCGCGAGGACATCTGGGAGCCCGACGAGGTGTTCTGGGGGCCGGAGGACACCTGGCTCGGCGACGAGCGCTACACAGGCGACCGGGAGCTCACCGGTCCCTTCGGCGCCGTGCAGATGGGCCTGATCTACGTGAATCCGGAAGGGCCCAACGGAGACCCCGATGCGCTCGCCGCGGCCGTGGACATCCGTGAGACCTTCCGCCGGATGGCGATGAACGACGTCGAGACCGCCGCACTGATCGTCGGTGGCCACACCGTCGGCAAGACCCACGGCGCGGGACCGGCCGATCTCGTCGGGCCCGAGCCCGAGGCGGCGCCGATCGAGCAGCAGGGCCTCGGCTGGAAGAGCTCATACGGCACCGGCGTCGGTGGGGACGCGATCACCAGCGGCCTCGAGGGCACCTGGACGCCAACGCCGACCAAGTGGGACAACAGCTTCCTCGAGACCCTGTACGGCTACGAGTGGGAGAAGACCAAGAGCCCCGCGGGCGCGTGGCAGTACATCCCCAAGGACGGCGCAGGGGCGGGCACCGTCCGCGACGCGCACGATCCGTCGAAGTCCCACAGCCCGGTGATGCTGACGACGGACCTCGCGCTGCGGCTCGACCCGGTCTACGGGCCGATCACCCGGCGCTGGCTGGACCACCCCGAGGAGCTCGCCGAGGAGTTCGCCAAGGCCTGGTACAAGCTGTTGCATCGCGACATGGGGCCCGTCTCGCGCTACCTCGGCCCGTGGGTTGCGGAGCCGCAGCTGTGGCAGGACCCCGTCCCCGATGTGGATCACGACCTGGTCGGGCCGGACGAGATCGCCGCGCTCAAGGCCACGGTCCTGGGGTCGGGTCTGTCCATTCCCCGGCTGGTCGGGGCAGCATGGGCGTCGGCTGCCTCCTTCCGCGGCACCGACAACCGCGGCGGTGCCAACGGGGCGCGGATTCGGCTTGCGCCGCAGAAGGACTGGGAGTCCAACAATCCGGCAGGCCTGGCCGAGGTGCTGCAGACCCTCGAGCGGATCCGGGACGACTTCAACGGTGGGCGGTCCGACGGCAAGAGGATCTCGCTGGCCGACCTGATCGTGCTGGCGGGCTGCGCGGCGGTCGAGCAGGCGGCGAAGAACGCCGGGCAGGACGTCACGGTCCCGTTCGCGCCGGGCCGCACCGACGCCGCCCAGGAGCAGACCGACGTGGAGTCGTTCGCGGTGCTCGAGCCAAGGGCCGACGGGTTCCGCAACTACCTGCGCGCCGGGGAGAAGCTGCCCGCCGAGCGTCTGCTGCTGGACAAGGCGAACCTGTTGAGGCTGACCGCCCCGGAGATGACGGTTCTCATCGGTGGGATGCGGGCTCTGAACGCGAACGTCGGGGAGTCCGCGCACGGTGTCCTCACCGACCGGCCGGAGGCCCTGACCACCGACTTCTTCGTGAACCTGCTCGACATGGGCACGGAGTGGAAGGCCTCGGCCGAGTCCGAGAACGTCTACGAGGGCCGCGCTCGCGGCACGGACGAGGTCAAGTGGACGGCCACAGTCGTCGACCTGGTATTCGGTTCGAACTCGCAGTTGCGCGCGCTGGTCGAGGTCTACGGGAGCGACGACGCGCAGCCGAAGTTCGTGGCGGACTTCGTCTCCGCGTGGGACAAGGTGATGAACCTGGACCGGTTCGACCTCGCCTGATCGCGGCACGGCGCCCCGCGAGCCGACACAGCTCGCGGGGCGCCCACGTTTCTATCGATCCCGTCAGATCATCGCGCGATGGGCACCCTGCGGCTCCCCGCCGAGCTGGGTCAGCGCCGACGAATGGAAGATCGAGCCGGGCACGTGGATGGCGTGCGAGAGACCGGCGTGTGCGTCCCGCCAGAAGCGCTGCATCGGCGTCTTCATCTGCAGCGCACCGCCACCCGACCGCGCGAAGATCTCGTCGACCGCGCGCACCGCCCGCCAGGCGGCGGCGGTCTGGGTCCGTCGACCGATCGCACGCTGCTCGAAGGTGACCTCCTTGCCACTGTCGGTGAGGTCCCAGAACCGGTCCACCGTCTCGAGGATCGCCGCCCGCGACGCGGCGATCTCCGCGGCGGCCTCACCGATCGCGAAAAGCACGTAGGGATCGTCCTTGATCGCCGTGCCGGACACCGTGATCCGCTCGCGCTGCGCGTTCAGATGGCAGGCAAGTGCGCCCTCGGCGATGCCGATCAGCGACGAGGTGATGCCCAGCGGGAAGATGCACGAGAACGGGAAGTTGTACAGCGTCTGCGTGCGGCCGGCCTCCCTCGGCGCGGTGCCGTCGAAGACCTTCGCCGCGTCCAGGGTCCGGTGCGTCGGGATGAAGGCGCCGGAGAAGATCAGGTCCTTGCTGCCGGTGCCGCGCAGGCCGACGACGTCCCAGCTGTCCTGGTCGATGTCGTAGTCGCTGCGCGGCAGCAGCACGTGCAGGATCTTCGGCGGCATCAGCCGGTTGCCGTCCCGGTCGCCGACGGCCGCGCCGATCATCACCCACTGGCAGTGATCGGTACCCGAGGAGAAGGACCAGCGGCCGCTGAGGATGTAGCCGCCGTCGGTCGGGACCGCGACACCCATGGGTGCGTAGGGCGACGCCATCCAGGTGTCGGGGTCCTCTCCCCACACCTCCTGCTGGGCCTTCGGGTCGAAGAACGCCAGCTCCCACGGGTGCACGCCGACGATGCCGCTGACCCAGCCGGTGGCACCGTCCATCGCGCCGATCGCCATGGCGGTCTCGGCGAACTCCCGCGGATGCGATTCGAGGCCCCCGTGATCCTTCGGCTGCAGCATCCGGATCACCCCGGACTCCCGCAGTCGCTTGGCCGAGGCATCGGTGAGCCGCATGAGCCTGTCGCCCTCGACACCGTTGGCGCGGATCTCGTCCGCGTACTGCTCGATCCGCTCGTGAACCTGACCCATGACTTCCTCGTCTCGGTAGGAGTTGCCGGCTTACTGGAGCCAAAACTAGAACATGTTCCAGGTATGCGAAAGTGAAATGAACTCATTGGTTTCTTTAGCTGTGGGTCCGGCCCCTGCCGTGTGCCGGCGATGGTTACCCAGATTTGTGCAGCTAAACATGGCTCTTTGGTTCCTCATGGGAATCCGTACGTCGGCAGGTTGTCCGGATTTGGTGTCGTGAATCACTGAGGTGTGGAGATCTGCGAATCCGGTGGCCACAAAACTAGAACTGATTCTAGTTGTCATGAGGTGGACGCCAACCCATGAGGGTGGTTGGAGAAGATCGCTTTGTGGGGTGACGCCCCGACTCGCGGGTTCGGGCCGCCGACCCACGTCGCTGTGACCGCATTCATCCCATCAATTTTCGGTAGTCAATGGCAATCATTACCAATACAGTCTCTGGCGCTGACCCGGCCCCAGCGCCTGGTCGTACCGGCAACGCTCAACCGAAGGGTCCCCATGCGTAGTACTCGCGCCCGCCGTGCCGCGATGATCGGCACCGCGGCACTGCTTCTGGTCGCGCCGTGCGTGGCCCTAGCGCAGGCCGAACCCGCCGCCCCGGCACCGGCGCTGCCCGCGGAGATGGTGGCCGCGATCCAGCGCGATCTCGGCCTCAGCCCGGCCCAGTACCTCGAGCGGGCCGACACCGGGCAGGAGCTGGTGAGGTTCGCCGAGACGCTGCGCGGCAAGTTCCCCACCGCCTTCGCCGGTGTGTGGCTCGATGCGGCAGGCGTGCCGTTGGTCGGCTTGGCCGACGGACCGGACAAGGCCGCCGCCCGCACCGCCGTCGAGGCCGCCGGCTATCAGGTCAAGGACCAGGCGCGCAGCGAGAAGGTCCTGTCCGATCTGCTCGGCCAGGTCAACGGCTGGGTTCAGCAGCTCCCCGCGCCGTTGGCCGGCCTCGTCAACGGCACCGCGATCGACCCCGCCGCCAACGACATCGCGCTGGACGTCAAGGACACCGCCGCGGGCGGTCAGGGCCTGCAGCTGCCCGACTTCCTCAACTTCGTGCGCGTGGCGAAGGGACCGGCTGGCTCGTCCGACCTGTCCGGGCTCGGCTCACTCGGTTCCTCCGGCTCGTCCGACCCGACCAAGCCCACCACCACCAAGCCGACCGAACCCACCACCACCACCACCAAGCCCACCGAACCGACCACCACCAACCCCGTGGCCTCAACGATCACCCTCGACCCCATCACCGCCGCACCCGACAGCAATGAGTACACGCTGAAGGCGAAGGTCACCCCCGCAGCAGCGGGCGGCACCGTCGAATTCAAGGACGGCAACGACATCATCGCCACCGAACAGGTCGAGGCCGACGGCACTGCCACCAGGATCTGGTACGCCCAAACCGACGGCAAGCACACCATCACCGCCACCTTCTCCGGCCGCGACGGCGTCGCTGGATCCACCACCACCCAGCAAGTCACGGTCTCACCCGCAGGCAGTAACCCGGTTGCCTCCACGATCACCCTCGACCCCATCAAGGGAGCCATCGCCGGCGGCAAGTTCATCATGCTGAAGGCAAAGGTCAGCCCCGCAGCAGCGGGCGGCACCGTCGTATTCGAGGACCCCCACTACCACGAAGAGGTGCCGGTCGGCGCCGACGGCACCGCCACCGAGCAGTGGTACCCCCCCGAGACCGCTGGCAAGTTGACCATGACGGCCACCTTCTCCGGCCGCGACGGCGTCACCGGATCCACCACCACCCAGCAGATCACCGTCGCACCCGCAGCCACCACCACCACCAAGCCCACCACCACCACCACCAAGCCCACGCCGGCCCCCGACGCCATCATGGGTGGCACCCGATACACCATGGGCGACACCGCCGATAAAGAATGCTCGTTCGGTTTCAACGGCACCGACGGTGACGGCGACGTGGTGAACATCACCGCCGGACACTGTGACCGGCACCCCGAAAACGCGGGCGGGTGGAGGGCCACGGAGGTGAGGGAGGGGGGAACCCCATTCCTTCTCCTCGGCTCCTTCGACAAGACGGTCGTCGATGGCGGCGACTACGCGGTGATCGAGTTCAGAAGCGATGCCGCCCACCGTTTCCAGAACAACTTCGTTTCCACC